>JABXKD010000030.1 GCA_013375475.1 Promethearchaeota archaeon | reverse complement strand
AAAGCTTAGGATTTTTAATATCGTATTTTCCATTATCAAGAGGTTGAGGAAGTCCAAATGGGCACACTTCTCCACATAATCCGCAACCGTTGCAAAGAGATTCATTAACGAATATTTTAAAATCCTTTATAGATAATTTTTCTAAACTTACTTTAAATTCTGATTCTGTCATTGATCATACCTCTTATATATCAATTTCCTTTTATTTTTTTGTATTATTTATTATTACAGTAAAATGATTCCAACCACCATTGAAATCAAACTAATTGTTAATAAAATTTTATTTATGATACTAAAAATTGGATATTCTTCTTGAATTTCACTTGGACTCGTAGCCATCGTAAAGCCACTTAATGACATTGTAGAGAAAAACGAAACCCAAAAGAAAAATGCGATGCTCATTAGCATATAGACTATTGAATTATGAAGGTAATAAGTTAAAACTCCCAGGGCAATAGAATTTAATGTCCCAAAGAAAATCCCTTTATATATAAATCTCCGCGTAAATTTAGATATGGGAAATAAAAATGTTATTAAAATGTTCGAAATTATTACCCAAAGTAAAAGTTCGCCAACCCACCATAATTTATCGAACAATCCTATTAAACTTAAAGCAAATAGAATCAGGAATAATGCAAACAAGGGCAATAGAAATATTTTTCGGAGTAGAAAGGTTGTGTGAGTAATAAATCCGCGAAAACGATGCTTTAACGTAAATTTAGCAAGCTTCATTTTATCTGGTTTTCGAGCAGGTCTATTTTTTATAAAATCAGGTAAGTCTTTAGACCACACGGGTCCAAACACCACTCGGAAGGGGAATTCTTTATTTTTTTTCTGTAACTCCGGAGTAGCTACACCTCCCGCAGATAGTTGTGGGAGAATTAAAGTTTTTTTCTCAGTAATATTTTTTAATCCAGTAGCTTCAACTGCCTCTATTAGTTGATTATTTCCAAAATCGTTCCCTCTTGCAGCACACCATACATTTATACCATTGGAATCAACACATAACACCCAAGCGTCAAGACCTTTCAAATCTCTCATTACTTTGATAAAAGTAAATTCATAGTTTGCGGTAACAACGATAGGAGAAGTTTTATCAGGATTTCCTGATTTGTAAAGACCAGGATCTATTGGAACGAGATCCACCTGTCCGGTATAAATACAGCGATATATTCTTAACTGCGAAATAATACCTTTGAATTTTTTTTGCTCAGGTTGGTAATATCCCGGTTCGTTTGATTCTTTATCATCCATCTTTACTAGTTCAAGGGCTTGAATAGTTCCATGTTTCCAATCCTTTTTTGCATTTATTTTAAATCCAATTGGTTCTATATATCTAAAGAACCATTTCAAGAGAAAAGTGCTTCTTAACTTAAGTCGTCTAAGCTTTTTTTTATATCTCCATCTTTTTATTTTAAACAGTAATTTCCAGAAACCATTAGGTACAAATTCAGCAGCTACAATCAACCGACCACTTGGTTTTAATACTTTCCAAGCATTTCTAAGGAAGATCTGTTGCTCAAAAGGTCGAAGTTCAGATAACATAAAAGTACTAACTATTATATCCTGAGAATTTTCACTCACTGGCATGTTTGTAAACGTCCCAGTCTGGTATAGAAGCGTACCATCTTTTAGATCAGAAGGATAATTCTGCATTGCAAAATTGATCATCTGAAAATTTATATCAATCGCTAGAACGTTATTCTGTTTTAGTGCCATTTGAGTCGCAAGGCTTCCAGTTCCACATCCTAACTCTAAGATAGATTTTGAAGTACCTATTCTATCAAGTATCCAATCTCTAACTTCTAAATTAACACCTTTTGTAAGGGTTGTAAATTTAGAGTCGTATGATTCTGGTTCCTGCTCTAATTTGCGCATATATAATACTGCCATAATTATCAGTCCTTTTTTTTAATAAGTTTATTTTGAAGATTCTCTTCACTAAGTTGTTTCTTAATCAAAAAATTAGCACCTGCTTCAGATGATCCACATAAGGAGGAGCGTTTTACAGAAATTTCTTCAATCACTCCATTTTGATCAATTTTAGTCTCATAAATCGGATTGCCATAAAAAGATGTAAAAAGATCTATTTGCTTTATTCCAGTATTACTTTCTAAAGAACACATTGTGGGTGCGTGAACTACTTTAGAATTAATTCCTTTAGCCTGCTCGTAAAGACCAAAACCAGGGAGAACACCAAGAATTAATGGTTTTTGAAGCTCGGCTAATTGTAAGATAATATCAGGATGGCGAACATAAGAAATATAAATATCGCATAAAGGAATATCAGTCTCAATCTCGTCATCTAACATTAGATTAGATGGCAAATCAGGTACTGTGATCCAAATTGTATCAAATTTCCTTTTAATATTCTCAAAGGCTCTTTCACCATATTTTCCATCTGAAATAATCCCAACTTTTAGATTGTTGATTTCTTCCATTTTTTCTTAATTGTTATAATTTTAATGGCGAGAGCTTGAGATATAATATTAAGAATCAAATTTAAGGTTGTCGATTTGAACAAAATTGAAGCCTTAAATGCTATAGATTTATATTTATCGATTTATTCTTAATATTTATAAAGAGAAAAATATAGAAAAAAAGAAGGTGTCTCTTATGAAACAAAAAAGATCTTTAGAAATTAATAAAACATTATGTACACGTGATAATTGTTCAAATTCAAATGCATACATTGAAGATTTAATAGAGTTGGGTAAAAATTTTGAAGAAGATGAAAATTTAGATGTGATTGAAAGATTTACCTCTGCAATTTCATCCAAAGAGCGACTAATCATCATCAATGCTTTAAAAGAGCAAGACAGATGTGTATGTGAATTAGAAGCTATATTAAATAAGTCCCAATCTACAATTTCTCATCATTTAAGAAAGCTAGTTGCGACAGGTATAATACAGGGATATAAAAAGCAAAAATTTACTTATTATCACTTATATAAGGAAGAAATTAAGCATTATTTAGACATATGTAATCAAGTCTTAGCTTTCAACTAAAGCTTCAAATTTAGTTTAATAGTATTTAAGCTCATATATCATGATTAAACGCCCTTTAAATTAATAATCTATAAATATTAAATTTAATAGGCACTATGATTATTTCGTTAATAATCAACAAAATTAGTTGCTTGATATAACAAAGTATAAGTTTAACTAATATGCCGAAACCCGTTCCTGATGATGAGGAAAGTATGAGCGAATGTCGTAAATTCTGTGGTCCTTGTCCTTCGTTCAAACCTAATCAATTAAACGAATTTGAGCCACATGCACTGTTTTGTTCACGTGGAAAAACTGAAAAACCATTATCTGAAGTTAAAAATAACGGTTGTAATTGCTTTGGTTGTGGATTATTTCCAAAGTACGAACTAGAAGGCGGTTTTTTCTGTATGCATGGTACTGGCGGAAAAAAATAAAATAATAATTTTTCCACTCTTTTTTTTTTAGTACACCATATTTTTGTAAATTCTTTACCTCTCATAATATTATTAACTTCTGCTTGTTGATCTAAATAATTAAGCTGTTGATATTTTAAATTAAGATATTTAAATGCGTGAGTTTTTGTCGGTAGATAATCAAACGCTAAATATTTATGTGATTATTGCCATGAAAACAATGTTAAAAAAAAATAAATAACAGATAGATGAACTTCTCTATGACGGATACAGATAACGGTATAGAATTCTCTAAATACTATCGGGTAATTACACCAGATGAAATTGACATTGATAGAGAGGAGATTTTTTATCGAGATAAGTATAATGATATTATTAATTATTTGAAAATAATGTTAACTAATCACGAGGAAACGATCGTACAGAGTTATAATAAATTTATCCAGCCAAAAGGAGCTATTTTGATTAATATAAGTGTTGGAACAGATGTAGTTGACTATTTAAAACTAATTTCTAAAAATTACTATTTAAATTTTTATGATCTGAACCAAGAAGAAATAATTAAGAAGCCTGATGAGTTTTTCCGCAACTTTACATCCATTTTGGAAAATTTAATACAAGTTAATCGAACAGCTAAGGAAAGTACGACTGAAGATGTCGAGGAGTCTCGACCAACTGAAAATCAACTTCAAGAGAATAGAATTCGAGGAATATTTTTGATAAACCAAGAGAATTTTTCCAATGTCAAAGTAAGAGAAAGAAATTTTTTAGAGTTGTTTATGACATCGTTTAAAGATAAGAAAAGTATGATAAAAGAGGGTTTATTATTCATCTGGATTAATAATAACATTAAAGATATCGAATCGAATTCGAGGTTAATCTTTGAAGTTTTTGATCTATTCATAAAAATCCCTTTGGTTGATAAAATAGAGAGAGAAACGATTTTTCGTAACTTTTCAGAAAAAAATCCCAAAATCGTATTTGACATAAAAACTCTGGTAGACTACACTGTTAATTGGGAAGTAAAAGATATAAATCATTTATTAAAAGTGGGTATCTTCAAGCATTTTCTTAATTCTGAATTAAATGAATCAAGTAATGAAATTACAGATGTATTAATTGACTTAATAGAATCAGGAGAATATATTCCTTCTATTTCTTCAGAACAGGTAAAGATGGAATTTTTGTATAATAATGTTCATGAAAATCAAGAATATCAGGATAAAAAATTCAAAAAAGAAGGAGTTGCACTTACAGAAAGTAATAATTCAACTGAACTACTTAATCAGATAAAAGAAGAGAGATTTTCTGAATTTATGCTTAACCAACTATATGAAAACGCAGTTTCTAAAAATTACAGTGAGCTTTTACTTATCATTGATAAAATGAATAAGGAAGAAACTTTGGAAGAAAATGATAGAAAATTGCTCGCAAAATACGCCTTTATTTTGAACGATAGTCCTAAAATGGCTCAAATTAATCTAGAAATGGCAAAAAAACGGATAGATAATTTAAAACGAGCTTTTGGAAAACACTAATAAAACAGGTGAAAATGAACGGCTACTTCTTCTAAAAGAAATGAAAATGTTAAAAAAGATTCTACAGGAAAAAGCGTATTTCTTCGCAAAGTTATATTAGAAAACTTTTTATCTTTTCAAAAAGACGAAGTAGATTTTTTAATTCCACAAAAAAAGGAACCTCCTCGTTTCATTTTAATTATTGGCCCGAATTGGAGCGGAAAAACATCGATATTTCAAGCTATTAAATTTGCTTTAGGTAGTAATGAAAGAGATGAGCGTTATAAAAAATGGTCTGATTTTATTAGAAATGGTCAACCTCATGCTATGGTTGAGCTTCATATTCAGTCTCAAGGTGAGATAATTAAAGTTAGAAGGACTGTGATAAGAGGAAAATCTCCTTTTTATGAAATTCAACTTAAGCATGACCCAAATTTTAAAAAAGTTCATGTTAATGAAATTCAAAAACTTATTACTGAGTTAGAAATTAATCCTGACAATCAATTCGCATTTGTAAGCCAAGGTAAAATCGATGCTATTAAAAGTTTAAAACCTATCGTGTTATGTTCATTTTTAGAAGAAGGTATAGGGCTTAAAGGCCTTAGAGAGGAGATACTTCAACAGAAAAACGGAGTTTTTTCTTTAGATACGGAATTTCAGTCATTAGTAACCAGAAAAAATACATTAAACTTTAACCTGGATTTATTAACGCCAAAATTAGAAAGGTTAGATAAGAAAAAGAAACTATTAGATGTTAGAAATAAATATACCGATGAATTGTTATGGGCAAATAAGGATATTTTACAAAAAGATATTGAGAATTTGGAGTTATCATTCAAAGAGAGCCAAAATAAAATAAATTCTATAACTAAAGACGCTGAAAAGTACCGAAACTTAATATTAGAAAAAGAAAAAATAGTAATTGAAGTAGATGACAACCTTAACACAATATCAAAAAAAATTGGAGAATTAGAATATAAAAAAAAAGAATTAGTCAATAAAATTAATGCTTGGCAAAACGAAAAAATAAATGCGAAAAAAGAATTGGATGAGCTATCAGGAAATGTCTCGGAATTAGAGGAGCTATTAAGAAAGATTAACAAACAGAAACAAAAGTTTGAAGACGAAATCAAAATAGTTAAAAAAAAGAAACAATCTATTAAGAGCAGCATTGATAAATTGATTAAGGAACAAAATGATCTTATAAGAACGATTAAAGAGAATGAAGCTTTCTTAGAAAAATATAACACTTTAACTAATGAGAAAGAAGAACACATAAGAAGTATCCAAGAGAACGAAAAAAGAATTGAAAGTACAAATAAAGATATCAACGATATATTTCAGAGTTTGATGGACATTGACCACAAACTGGAAAAAAATAAATGGTTCTTAGAAAATCCCTCTACCAATTTGCTGAGCCAATTAGATAAAGATTTAAAGGAAATAACAGTTAATATCCTAAATTTTGGCGCTGAAATCGAGCGATTAGAATACGACAAATCTAAAAGGATGCAAAAGTTTAAAGTACTCCAAACGGCATTAAGAGAACGAAAAATCGTCTTATCACCTAATATTAATATTCTCAAGGAAGAAATTAAGAACAGAGAATTAGATGATCGCGTTATAGGCCCAATAATCGAATATTTAAAATATGACGATGAGTTAAGCTATGCTATTGAATCTGTCTTAGGAGAACGCTTACTTAATAGTTTTATTGCGAGCGATTGGGACTCTTTAAATTTGTTAGAGAGATTAAAAAAGAAATATAACGCTTATTGCAATATTTATATTCCAAAGAAGTTAAATATTACTCCATTTCAAAAAATTTTAGCAACAGGAGTAATAGGTTACCTAGCAGAATTAATTAAAATTGTTAATGACGATGTAAACGTTCAAAAGGTTATTTATTCGAAGGTCAAGAATTGTCTTGTTGTTAAAGACAATCTTTCTGCAAAAGAGCTTTATAAAACAAACACTTTCAAGGGCAAGTGTGTGACGTTACAGGGTAAACAGATTATATCGTATAAATACGTCTATGAAAGCCCTCATATTAAGCGTCTTAAAGGATTATTAAGCGCAGGGACTCAAAAGGAACAATCTGAACTTTTAGAAAAAGAGATTAAATCAGTTAACGATAGAATATTAGAATTAAAAGTGAAACAAGCAAAATTTGATAAGCAGCAAGGTGAGATATTTAGAAAAAAAGAATCGTTTGCCGACCTCTTATTCAATTTCAAGCAAAAAGAAAGGTTAACTTCAAAAAAGAATCAATTGTATAATGAGATTTATACATTAGAACAAAAAAATGGAGAAATTAAAGACAACATCAAAAACCTCGGGAAAAAAATCGTAGATCTTGAAGCTCAAAAAGAACCCGAATTCTTCTATTGGAACAATAGAATAAAGGAAATTCCGAACGAACTAAATAATATGAACAATGAGCTAAAAAAATGGGATGAAAAACTAAATAATAATCTAGGATCATTAGAGAAAATCAATAATAACATAAATTTTAATGAGAATAAGTTAAGCATAGAAAAACTAAATTACAACGCGAAAAAAACTGAATTCCAGAAGTCAGATAAAAAAGCATTTGAAATCTATAGAAAGTTAGAAAATTTGGAAGATGAGATTCTATCTATTAATACAAAAATATCTGAATTGCATACACGAAAAGTCATTGTCCAGAAAGAAAAGGGTGAGATAGAAAAAGCTCATATTCAAGTAAAATTAAGCTTAGAACAAGAAATGTTTAAGCAATCTTCATTAAAACATGAATTAGGGATGAAGAGGGAAGATCTAAAACGCATTTTATCTGAGATCGGGCAGTATATTAAAGAGGAAAGAATCACAATTCGTCCAGTAGAAGATATTAATAGAGACATTCTAAAAATCGATAAACAACTTTTAAATTATTTAGATGTCGACGATTCGCTTCTAATAGAAAAAGAACAGATTTTAACAGGTTTAAAAGAAATAATTAAAAATCAGAAAGAAATAGAAAGAGATATAAAAGCAGCTATAAAAACTGAAAAAAAGCTGGAAACCACATATTTCAATAAGTTTCAATTAGTTCTGAAGGATTTAAATTCTAAAATCAACCAAAAATTTAGCTCTGCAAATATTAAAGCTTATTGTACTCTTGATTTAATTGGAAATTTTGAAGATTTGGGTGTAGATATCAAAGCTGCAATTTCAAAAGACCAGTTAAAATCTTGTACAGCCTTAAGCGGCGGCCAAATTTCAATGATTTCAATTAGTCTAATCTTATCCCTTCAAGAAATTAAACCGTCTCCATTATGTATGTTTGACGAAGCAGGAATGTTTTTAGACGATAAGAATTCAGAAGCTTCGTATCACATGATAAAATCCACTTTAGAGAACAACTCAATTCAATTATTAATGTTTCTTCCAAAATCATCAAATGTGTTGTATTCACTTGCTGACAAGTTAATTGGGGTGGCAAGAGTCGGCAAAAAAGAAGTGTCTACCATATTCAAACCCAAAATTTTAGAGGAAAAGTAATCATGGAAAAAATAGATTTTTCAGAGGATATCAATAAAAAGATCGAAATTATTAACGATGATATTCTTTCAGGTAAAATTAACTTATTAGAACTCGAACTAAATCCAATTTTTAGCGACATTAAAGATTCACTTAGCATTTTTAACATTGAAAATTATTCTCAGAGCTACGTAAACGCCTGTGAACTACTAAACCGAAAATTTGAGGAATTAAGGAATTTACTTAATTCTTTAGATATTGAAAAGAAATTTATGGATTTCTTAAAAGAAAATCCAGAAGAAAATGAGATTGTTGAGATTTTTAATGGTTGTTGGAATAATTATTTTGAATTAGAAGCACTATCTCTAAATTTCTTAGAATACGCCGAAAATCGTTTCTGTAAAGAAAGAATAATGGATTTCACGATTGAACACTTGAATAAAGAGAGCAGTGATTACCAGTTTTTACTAGAAATCCCGAAACTTAAGTTCACGGAAAAAGTCAATGCCTTTTTTAACAAAATCAGAAATAAACTCCCCTGTTATTTTGAAGAGGTGTTTGAAGAAAATATTGATCAGCTAAAGATTTACGAACAGTTCGTATATCTGTTGCACTTACTTCAATTAGGGAAGGTTAAGTATCAAAAAGAGACAAATACATTATATGTGTAGGTTATTGAAAAAATGAATGAAATTTCAATTTTAATGCAATTACTTAGTAGTAAGAAGAATGAATATCAAATAGGGGCCACTGAAGAAGAGATACTCGAGATTTTAAATGTTAAAAATAAGAACGATTCGATTTATTTCCAAAACCTGATTAATGGCTTATCTAATTATCTTATACCGCTGGGACTTCAAGTAAAATTCAATTCGTTAAATTCACACTGGTATTTAAATTACGATAGTGAGGTCACAGAACTAATTTCGGCTAATCCTTTTGAGGGAAAGCCTAGTTTAGCAGCAACTTTACTTTGCACACTTACATCTTGTCTTAAGAATTCTGGTGCTTCTTCAATTCAAGAAATTAAAAAATTAAGAAGTAAAAAAGAGGTAATTGACGATTTAAAAGAGCTAGAGAAGAAAGGTTACTTAGTAATAGATAAAACGGCTAATCAAGTCCAACTCACACCGTTAATTGGCTATAAATTAGATTTACATAAATTGTTAGTAAAATTATCTTTAAAATTGAAAGAATAAGTCTGCAAGATTTAGAATTGTCTCATATTTTTGAACTTGATATTGAAAAATTAAAGAAATTTTAAGCTAATTAAAAAAAAAAAAAATTAATTATTTTTGATCTATAATTCAGGCATTACAAGTCCTACAAGTGGTAATGCCTCTGCTCCTGACATATAAAATTCCATTTCAGTTTTATATCCCTCAATTTCAGACCAGATAAGTATTTGCTTGTAAGCTAGATCCATGAATTCCTTTAATTTCCCCTCTTTTATTTCAGAAATCGAAAAGGCTTTCATTCCATCTGGAGTTGTTCTTACGCCTACAGATACAATAACTTTTGATATAGTTTTATCCTGTGGAAATTGTTTCATGATTTCAAGATATTTTTTCCCTACTTCAGCGGATTTACTTGTTGGAAACCAAGATGTAGATACAACCATAACCATAATTCTCACCTTTAGGTAATTTGATTTGATTTGATTTGTAATTAGATTTGGCATTAATGATTAAGCTTGATGATGATTTAAATCTTACTATTTTGTCAAATTATTCAGATCAAAAAAAATTGGATTGCTTTATTTCAGCAATGGGAAATATTTTTTGAATAACACTTTGACTAATAAGACAAGTGATTAGTTATTTCTAATATGACTTTTTTAGATTAATACTTAAATATTCTCATTTCCACTATTTTAATTAATTAAAATACGAAAAATTAATTATTCAGAATTTTTTATTATTTAGTATAACAATCGGAGTTTATGAAAGTTGGCGAAGAAAAAAATTTTAATGATGCCTGTCATTCATTCAAAGTTTAACGATAAAAAGCTAGAAGATTCACTTTTAAATATGTCAAGAACTCTCTTAACAGAACAGAAAGGAGCCCCTCCTTCGTTTATCTTCCTTTCTGGAAGTTTTTTCGATGTAAAAGGATTCGTATACACAGGACTTCGCGCATGGAAGGGTGTGGTAAAACCCTCTGATGAGGGAAGACGCCCCCTGCTCGAAGCTACATTTGCTTCTCTTTCAGTTTATCTAAGTTCATTGCTTGCTTTGCAAGCAGATTTCTTCTTCGCTTTTGAAGAGCTTAAAGACATATTATTAGAGAAGAAGCGGGAAGACCTGTGGGCTATTGTATCGGAAAAATTACCCTTCATTTCGCTCCCTCCAAAAGAAATGTATGGAAGCCAATCATCTCCAATATCTCCCTATTTTGTAATCGAACAAGATGAAGAACTCATATTGGGGGAGATTTATCCTTCGGCTTACTTAACGAAAGTTATTACTAATATAAAGACGAGATTTTTCGTTTATTTCCAATATCAAGGTTATTCCGCTTTTGGATTTTTCGATGCATTACCTGATCGAGCTAAGTTTGGCTTTGAAGAAAAAGCAAGAGAATTTGACGAGGAACCAACGTCAGAAAACTTGCAGAAGTATGCGAACAGAGCGAAAAATTTAAAAGAAGTTCTAATCGCTCTCATCGAAGCTCATAATAACGCTTATCTGGGACAATATTTAATCGAGGATTATGAACTCTTACTAAATAAACTATTAGAGTCGGAGGAACTGTAATATGGTGAACATTGGATTACTTGGAGATATAAGTGCGGGTAAAACGAGTATTCTTCGTCTTTTTGTGAGGTATTTAAAAGTAGGAGACATAGAAAAAGTTAAGGGCGGGAAAAAATGTACCGTTGTTAAAACCGATTTTTCTGGCGAAGCAACCGTTCCAGGAGGAACTAAAGAAGATTCCCTTAACCAAAAAGAAACGAAAACAATTCACCCGAATCGAGTTGTCTTTAGAGAGGACAGCACCGGAAAGGCTCACACAATCTTTGCCCCTGGCGGGGATCGAAAACGTGCAGTCGTAAAGATGGGCATTATAACAATTAGTCGAATAGCTACGCAAATTATCGCCGTAATTTCTTTGGATCGTGAATTAGAACAACAATTTGAATTTTTCAACGATGTTCGCTTTTTCCCCGATAAGATATATGTTTGTATAAACAAAGTCGATTTACTTGAAGGAGATAAGGACAAGAAATTAGAAGAAGCAAAAACCAAAATCGCTGCTTTCTTCAATCAAAGAAAAATCTCGATTATCGACTATTTTGTTACTTGTGGAGAGATTGTAAAGGATTTTGCTGATGTTGAAGAGTATAATAACAACGTAGCTGAAATGATGTTAAATATAACCGTTAATAAGTAAAATTGTATTAATTTGGTTTAAGAAAGGTAATTCATGATGGTAAAAAGGTTTGTCGCTTATATTTTATTTGCTGTTGCCGCTATCAACATCTTTACCATTCCTATTGTAATCATTGGATTTAGACCTCTATATGAACTCACTAGCGCGCCCCCTAATGTCATTCAAATGGCAGAGATGGTTGTTGCAATATCAACACTCACTATTGGTCTAATTATCTTCTTTGTGGGAATCATTGTTCTTATTAAATCCAGAAAAAATTAATCGTCAAAATTGTGTTTACACAATTCTTATTTCCCTTATTCTTTTAGTTTTAGTATAAATCTTAAAGAGACTAGTCTTCACAAGCTAATAATTCTCGGATTTTTGCGGTAATTAAATCATAATCTTCAATTGAGCTTAAATTTGAGATGGTAATGTATTCAATTTTATCAATATTCTTAAACCGATAACTAATACTCAAATCAGGATTATTTTCTTTTATTTTTATAAGAGCTCCCTTTAGAAAAATGTTGATAAAATTTCCAGAAGTTTCTTGTATTCCTCTTATTTCGGGATCGATAAACTTTATCTCGACTTTTTTAAAATCGTAGAGGTTAAGGACGCATAATAAGTTTTCTTCTTCTTGATCTTGATTTGAGAAGATTTTTCTTTTAATATTTGTTCCCTTAAAAGTTTCTTCAGAGATTTCTTCATTAAAATACTCATCTAGAGATTTCTTTTCTTTGGCATGCGATTTTGAATATAGCTCGTCTGCACTAGAGAAAGATTTATTCGAAAGTAACGAGTTTATACTATTTAAAACGGACTGAATTTCAGAGATTTCTAATTTTAAATCATCTAGTTGGTCTTTTTTTTTGTAGTATAGATTCTGAATTATTGAAAGTATCCGTGTTAATTTTTCCGTTTCATTTTCTTTATCGTTCGATTCCATTGACTTCAATATATTTTTAAAAAACTTAAATTTATTTATTAAGTGTCAGTTGAATTATAAAAATTTTATATGAGTGAATAGCATGCATTCTATGATAATTACGCCCAAACCCGACGATCCTGAGGTTCAAACTTTAACTAAAGAGTTTGAATCAAGAGGATATAAGGTGAAATATTTTATCCCGTCAACGATTAAAGTGAAGATTAACATTAACCAGTTTCAAAAACAATTTGAAAAACTTGATCCATACGGAGCTCTTGTAAGAGGCTTTGGCGTTGCACCCACCCAAAAGATTTTCTTTAGACTCGATTTACTCAACGCAATAGAGGAATACGGAATGAAATTAATTAATTCAAGAGAATCCTTGGAAATTGCGAGCGACAAATTTCTTACTTCAATTTATTTAGAAAAGCATAACATCCCAACACCAAGAACAATAATATGCGAAAATGCTAACGATGCATTAGATTCCTTTGAAGAACTTGGTAGAGATATTGTGCTTAAACCTCTTTTTGGCTCAAAAGGCGTTGGAATTACACGAATAAGCGATAAAGGTTTTGCAGAAAATGTTTTCTATACATTAAGCCAGTTACACGAAGTTTTCTATCTTCAAGAGTTTATTGAGCATCCTAATCGAGACATTAGAATTTTCGTTTTAGGAAATGAAGCAATAGCAGGAATGTATAGAGTAAGTGATAATTGGAAAACAAATATTTACGCCGGAGCAAGATCTGAACCCTTAGAGCTTTCTAAGGAGTTATCTAACCTAGCCATAAAGGCTGCAAATATAACGAAAACAGAAATAGCAGGTGTTGACATCGTAGAAAGCGAAAACGGCTTACAAGTTTTGGAAGTAAATTCCATCCCCGGCTTTACAGCCCTTCAAAAGGTTACAGAAATCAATTTAGCGGAAGAAATTGTTTCATATTTTTTAAAAAATGCAAATATATAATTGTGCAATAAAAAATAAGAAAAAAAATATGTTTTTCGAGATTAGGAATGAATTATAATTCTTCAATCAAACCTATAATAGCCGCGATTAGAACAAGTACACAAGCCCAAATACTTGCGCCAAAAATCACAAGCAGTATTGCAAGTATTAATAAAATAAGCCAATGAAATGGAAGGGGTTTATTCGGTTTCCAGGCTACTAAAAACGTTAAAACAACAACTACAAGTCCAATAATTAAAGTAATGATTCTTTCTAGAAGCTGAATGTTTACTATGGTGGGTAAATTAAAACCGTACCCCGCTAAAACAGCAAAACCATTAATAATATAGACTAATCCCACTAATGCCCCTAAAATCGTCAAGATTTTCATTATTCCTTCATTTTTGTAATGTTTAGTCATTTTACATCAATTCTTTAGGTTAATTAATTTTAATAATTGTATTAAGAAATTAACCAATAAAAGCATTTAATATTTTCATTTCAGAAAATTTAATTATCTAATTTTTAATGATATTTTTCATAACTGGGTTTACTATTTAATCTTTATCTTATTTAGTTCAGAACTTTTGCGGTATTATCCAGATATTTTTCTATTTTTAATTTCAAAGAAAATGAGAAATCTATGTGATTGAAGATAAAATTGTAAAATATAAAGAAAATCTAACTTTAGCTCTAAATTTAGCTAATAATCGATACGCTGATCACGAATACTATGAAAATATGGTTAACAGACTCGAAAAAATGTTGCTATTTTACGAAAATTTAAAATTATGGAAGGAAAATTCAATGGAATGAAATTTTTACCTTCTTTAAGTATACTACCTTGTATCCTTTTCAGCCTAGCTTTCAAATAAATTCAAGTTAAATTCTGTTTTTAGAATCGTAAATATTTTTTGCATTGGCAAGCCGACAACATTTGAAGGAGAGCCTTTGATTTCTTTAACGAATAAACTAGCTCTATCTCTGATAGAATAAGCGCCCGCCCTACCTTTCCATTCTTCAGTTTTAATGTATTCCCGAATGTCATTATCGGATAAGTATAAGAAAGTAACATTGGTAATATCGTAATCAACTAAAACTTTAGAACCATCTATTTCTGTTATTGCTATACCCGTGATAAGATTATGAGAGCGATTGGTTAGAGTCTTTAGTATCTGAAATGCTTCCATTTCATTTTCAGCTTTACCGATAACTTTACCTTTTAATTCCACAATTGTATCAGCAGCAATAATAACTGTTCCTTTCTTTTCACTTTTTAACATATCTCTTGTTTTCAATGCTTTTGCTTTAGCTAATTCTTTGACCAACTCAATTGGGTCAGAATATTGATCTTTATATGCTTTCTCGTTAATTTGTGTATTAAAAATTTCAAAAGAAATGTTTAACCTTTTAAGTATTTTTGATCGATCCTTAGATTTAGATGCTAATATGATTTTTTTCATGATCGTAATTGTAAAAAAGTTTATTTAAAGAATGAAACCACTATCATTAATATAAGGATTTAATTTATAAATTTGAAATATACATGTTAGAGTTTCTATATTGGTTTCTATTAATGCTTTTTTCATATTTGGTTGTGCTATTTTGTTATATGCATTTTTCATTTAAGAAAGAATTGCTTAATAATTTGTTAGCGTTTAGCGCTTTATTTTTAACTTTCGTAGTTACTATAATTGTCGTATTGTTAATGTTTCAGGATGATGATCTATATTCCACTACAATACCCATCTTTATTCTTTCCTTAGGACTCCCATTACTAATAATTGGAGCAACAATCTTGATTTCGTCATTTCTACTGTTTTTTTTTAAAAAAATTTTTAAGAACAATGATTTATCAAAGTTTTGGACCTGGTTAGAGGAAAAATCAAAAAAAAGAAGTAAATTAAGGGTAGATACTTACAGGAAAATCCCACATGTTCTAATTTTCATTGGTTTACTCTTCATTTGGTACTTAGGAATTATAATTGTGAAAGATTTAACAAGTTCAATTATCGGAATGATTCCAGATGATAATAATATGTTTCTTTTGTTCTTAAGAATATTAACTGAACCAGATAGCATTAGATCGGTCTTATTTTCGTTAGGGTGGTTCTATTATCTCTTATTTTTCTTTTTCTATGCGTTTTGTTTTATTATGATAGCAAATGAGTTTACTAGAAAAGCTAAAAGGTTTGCATTTCCCTTTAATTTCATCTGTAGGGCTTTATTATGTGAGGAGGAAAAAAGAAGCTACGGCACATATCTCTTTTTTGCAATTGGTCAAATGGTTGCTGCTTTAATCACGCCACCAATGGTGTTTTTAACGATTTTAGGAATGAGTTCTCTTGCAGATTTGGCAACCAGCCAGGTAGGGATAAGATTCGGGAAAAATAAAATAAAATGGAATAACGAAAAATCTTGGCAAGGAAGCATCGCGGGAGTAATTGTGTGTTTTATTATATGTACCTTGTTTATTGGTGTGTACTGGGCTTTAATTTTCACTTTTGCTTTCTTTCTTTTTGATGTTTTTACTAATAAACCTTTCAATGTATCTGATAATTTATTAATTCCGTTCGGAAGTAGCCTTATCTTTTTGTTTATACGATATTTTTTTAATCTCAATTATATTACGATTATTTTAAACTGGATTTGATTTTAGAATTACTTATTATTAGGTTTAAACATGAATTATTTACCAACTTCTTTGATTTTCCTAGGTTATTCCGTTTTAACATTCATCTATGTAATAAAAAATAGAAAAGAAAAGATCGAAACCCATCTGTTTTTAAACGAGATAATTATTGCCATCTTATTCTTAATAGCAGGATTCCTTTTTCCTTTTATGTTTCAAGCTAATTCCCTACATCTGCCATTAGATTCATTAAATTTCTTATGGTTTTTAACTTCTTTAATATTTTTAATTGAAATAAGCGTATGGATTACCACTTTACTTTATAACACGATAATTTCTAAAAAAAATCCCGAAATTATGGCCGAAAGGGACTATAATGATTATTGTACTAAGGTGAAGAATAGATGGGTTGATGATTTTAAGAGTGAATTTGGGAGGAAATTCTTGCACTTATTTACTACCTTTATCATTCTTTTTTTTTGGTCGTTAGGAACTATTCTTGATAATTTAGGCATTTTAAACCAATGGAATTTAGATAATTATAGTTTTTCTCATTGGTTGATAATTACAATTGGATTAGGTTTTGTTATAATGTTCCAAGTTGCTGATCTTGCGCGCCTAAATAAATTCTATATGCTTCCAAACTGGGCTAAACGCTGGTTTTTATCAATGAGACCTGAGGAGTTAAACACTTTTGTAGCTTCAACACCTATGGTTTTATCCTTAATACCCTTCATTTTTGCACCATTTCCGATCTTAGCATCAGTTGCATTAATAACTACGGGTGCCGATGCTGCTGCCTGTCTAATAGGTAAAAAGTACGGGACTCATAGCCTTAAGAAGGATTCTAACAAAACAATAGAAGGATTTATAACCGGGGGCGTATCTACCTTTTTAATTGTTTTAATAGTGATGAACATATATCAAACTTGGATTTCTGTGAGTTTTGTAAAAATCTTTTTTATGGCAATAGGATCAGCAGTTTTATTCTTATTAGTCGATTTCTTTGCAAACCATGTTTCAGACAACATTTTAAACCCAATTTTAACGGGATTTGGAATGTGGTTAATCTTATTACTATAATTTATTTATTAAGACTATCCACCAAAATAAAGATATAATAAAGCGATGTCATCTCCATCTTTCAAAATCGTTTTTAAGAAATTGTCACCCCTATAACTTCTACCGTTTATGATAATTGAAAGGAAAGAACTAAACTCGTTCTTCTTTTTCTTGTCCCAGAGTAATTCATAGAATTTTTCGCCAAAGTGCTCTTTAAAAAATTCTAACAATTCCTTAACTGTTAGTTCTTGGTCGAATTTAATGATTTGGTTCGTGCCTTTCGTAATTTCGTTAAATGGTGGTTCAAACCTTAACTTTAATGATATCACTTTTAGACTACTTCCAAACTTTTAAAAAATGCTAAGAAGATTAAATAATTACCAATATTAAATTTTGTTGGTAATTATAAATAAAAAATTGAATATTTAATTATATACACTCAATTAGCATCCTTCAATTTAATTAGGATTATACCTAACGTAATAAAATTAGTTTTGTTAAGGTTTTAACAATTAGATTCTAATATTATCAAAATAAGAATTTTAGTGATTATATAAAGGTTTAAGAATATGGCTCAAGTAATATATATTTCTAAAAAAACAGTTCGGGACGCTTGGCTTTCAGCCGTAGCTCAAGTTTTATACAATGGAGATGACATTAGAACAGAATACGATAAAGAGGAAGATCCTCCCTCTAAAGATGCAACTGTATTAATCGAAATAGAGAACCCAATGAGCGATCCTATTTCTAGGAAAGGTAAGGTTGTGAATATCAACTCAAAATACGGAAATTCCTTCGAAGTGTATGGTTGTATGGCTGATACTTACTTGATAGGTTCTATACAAAGTGGTTATATTGAAGAGATCATGGAGGGCACAAACGATCATTATTTATGGGATTCTGAAACGAGCTTTCCATATTCATATCACGATAGAATTTTCAATTATACACCTTATTCCTTGGAGGATTCTATTCATGTCAATTATGACTTAGAATTCGTTGATAATAACTTCGTAAAAGAGCATAAAAAACTATTGAAAGCGGGGAAGATTGATATTTCGGAGGAGACTATAACTTGGAAATTAAAACATTTAGTAGATTTTAATCTTAATAAAAAAATACCAGACCAGGTAGGAATTCAAAAAATACCTATTGAGATAATAAATTTTCCAAAAATAGATCAAATAGAATACATAATTAGAAAGCTAAAAGAAAAACCTTATACACGGAGAGCTCAAGCTATAACTTGGCGTCCTCTTGTCGATCCATTTCACATTGATCCTCCTTGTCTCCAGAGAATTTACATGAGAGTGAAAGAAGATAAATTACTTATGCAAACAACTTGGAGGAGTAGAGATTTATTTAGAGCTTGGGAAGCTAATGTAAATGGTATGATTCGAATCCAAAAGTACGTTGCCGATCAACTTGGGTTGGAAATGGGACATTACTTAGATTTTAGTAATTCTTTGCACATTTACGGTAATACTATATCTGAAGTTAAAGACATGTTTAACAGAATGAAAAATAAAGGAGAAGAATTTCCTGAGGACGTAATTGAGTTATTAGAACAAAAATAAATAGTTATTGAATTTAAGTTGCAGCTTTTTGAACTTTTTTCTGCAACTCTCCAAAAGAAAAGAGTTTAATTTTATTTTAATTGAATTATATATTTTATTTACTAGAATCTCTCATTTAATTCCATTTTTCACGAAATTAAGTTCAAATCTCGATTCAAAATGAAAAGTTTATTAATTTTCAAAAAATTATTTATTATCTTTAATAAAATCGAGAAGATTCATATATTTATCTCTATTTCTTATTGAATCCCTTTTTCTATAATAAATCTCTGGACTTAGATTAGTATTACGTGCCCAGTTAAACAAAAGTTTAATATATTAATCAGAAGTTGATTCTTTCCATGTTACCCCTAGTTTTAATTGTAATTTCTTACTAATTTCAGATTTTTCAAGCTTAATTAATTCATTTTCTGAAATGATGTCAACAAAAGTCTTAAATGAGTTCATTTCTAATGCACTTTTTTTAAACATCTCCGAAAAAATCGCATTATCCTCATTATACTTAATTAATTTATCTAAAACTTTAATAGAATGTTTTTTTAATTCAATGAATTCAAAATCAAAATAAACATATTACATTAAATCTTGAGAACTCCGAGGCTTTGAATGAAAAATAGGACGTTATTAGACAATATTGATTGTCAAAAGAAGCCAACCCTTTTAGTAAATCTATAATTAGCACCACTAAATTGTTCAATTCTTTCTTTAATTCTCCTTCTAATTTTTTATATACAGGCATTATGCTATGTTTTAATCTTAAATCACTATTATATTAATCTACAATGTTTTTTAAATTATCGTATCTTAAACCTAGGTCATTCTCAAGTGTATCCCTTACCCAAGAGGGGAGATCCACTGGTTTATATGTCTTTTCCGTCTAAATTTTTTTGGTCGAAAAAATAGCTGGTATACAAAAACTAATAAAACTTAATAACTTTAAATATATCAATTACTTATGGTAGTGATTAAAAGAGAGGGGGTTTTACTTGAAGCGACTGATTTAGAATTTGAAAATCAAGCAGTTTTAAATCCTACGATATACCAAGAAGATAATACCCTTCATATGTTCTACCGTGCAGTAAGAAAAGGGAATTATTCAAGTATTGGACATATTAAATTAGAGGGTCCTTTAAATATTATTGAAAAAAAAGAAGAACCTATTATTTTTCCCGAATATGATTATGAAATCCACGGTGTAGAAGATCCTCGGATTGTTTCACTAGATGGGATTTTTTATCTTTTTTATACAGCATATGATGGAAAAAATGCAAGAGTTGCATTCGCAACAAGTAAAGATTTGATTAATTGGGAGAAACATGGGTTAATTACTCCTTCAATAAGTTATGAAGATGCAAAAAATTTATTCAAGCAATCACATTTGAAACGTAAATATTTTCACTTCGTATCATATATTAAAGATATTACCGCTCCAGACGTTCTTTTATGGGAAAAAGATTGTTATTTATTCCCTGAAAAATATAACAACAACTTTGTTTTTATGCATAGGATCTTACCAGATATTCAATTAATTGATTTCAAGGACTTTAATCAATTAAAGAATCTAAAGTATTGGGAAGAATATTTAAAAAAATTAGACCAACATGTCTTGATGGAGCCAGAGTTTAGTTACGAGTCTCACCATATAGGTGGTGGAGCACCTCTAATCAATACACCATTAGGTTGGCTCTTAATCTATCACGCAGTTGAGGATACTAATTCAGGTCAAATCTATCACGCCTCTGCGGCCTTACTTGAAAAAGAACCTCCCTTTAGAGTTATTGGTCGGTTGAAGAAACCACTTTTTTCTCCAAAGGAGGATTACGAGAAAATGGGCAATGTTTGGAATGTTGTTTTTCCTACAGGCACTGCTATTTTCAAGAATAGATTGTATATCTATTATGGAGCAGCCGATAAGCGGATAGCTGTAGTATCACTTAATCTTACTGCGTTATTAAAAGAATTAATAAAATCCCAATCCAATTTCGATGTGGATATAGGATTCCTTGCTGGAGAAATCTTTAAAAAAGCTTCTAGGAAAGAAATTAATTTAGAGCAGCTAAAGAAAAAGTATGCAGATAGACTAGATTTATTGCTAATGGCAATAGGCTGGTTAGCGAGGGAAGAAAAGGTTATTTTTAGACGGGAAAATGGTAAATTAAAAATATGGACCGGAGATATTAAGTAATTAGTATTTAGTTTCTTACTTAGACCTCGAGAAGGACCTCCTAAGTCATAAAATCATCCTTATAATAATAATAATAATAATAATAACCCAAGAATTTATTTTTGATTGTAATCTTAAATTTCTATCTTGTCGAAATAAAAAAAATATTGAGAGTTTCTTTAAAAATATGAGAAGATATCCAAATCTGAAGACTATTGCGTTCATCGGCAATTATCTGCCAAGGAAATGTGGTATTGCCACATTTACAAATGATTTATTACAAGCAGTTTCTAAAGAAGGAGATCAAATCGATTGTTGGGCAATCGCAATGAATGATATACCTCAAGGTTATCCTTATCCAAAACAAGTTCGTTTTGAATTGAATGTAAATTCTATAGCAGGTTATCAATTAGCTGCAGAATTTCTTAATGTAAATAAGGTTGATGTTGTTTCACTTCAGCACGAATACGGAATATATGGAGGAGATCATGGCAATCTTATTTTAAGTTTAATTCGAAATCTAAGAATGCCTGTTATTACTACTTTACATAGTATTTTACCAAATCCGAACGCAACACAAAAAAAAATAATAAATTCCATTTCCGAAATATCTGATAAAATAGTTGTCATGAGCCAAAAAGCAGTATTATTTCTAAAAGATATTTATAAAGTTCCCCAAGAAAAAATCTCTTTAATCCATCACGGGATTCCTGATTTACCATTCATAGATCCTAATTTTTTCAAGGATCAGTTTGGAGTAGAAGGAAAAAAAGTGATTTTATCATTTGGTCTTATTAATCCAGGCAAAGGAATAGAAGTAATGATCGATGCTTTACCTACTATCATTCGAGAACATCCTAATGTTGTTTATATTATATTAGGTGAGACTCATCCAAATATAAAAAAAGAATATGGTGAAGCTTATCGTCATTCTCTTCAAAGAAGAGCTAGAGAGCTTGATATCGAAGACCATCTCATATTTCATAATAGGTTTGTTGATATAGATGAATTGTGTGAATTTTTAGGAGTTGCCGATATATATATTACACCCTATTTAAATAAGGAACAAATTACCTCTGGAACTTTAGCTTATGCTCTTGGTGCTGGTAAAGCCATAATATCGACGCCTTATTGGTATGCTGAGGAGATTTTAGCTGATGGAAGGGGATTTATCGTTCCATTCAATGATTCCAATTCTATAGCAAAAAAAATTATTTACTTATTAGATAATGAAGTAGAAGGACATAACATGCGTAAACAAGCATATATATTCTCCAGAAAAATGATTTGGAAGGAAGTTGCTAGAAATTACTTAGAAATATTTGATGATCTCGTACAAAAGAGATCATACCATCCAAAATCTTCATCACAGAGAAAATCTCTGAGATCTACTCCATTTGAGATGCCTGATCCAAAATTTGATCACTTATATCGTCTGACCGATGATGTAGGTATTCTGCAACATGCTAACTATATAATACCAAATCGAAATCATGGATATTGCACTGATGATAACGCGAGGGCATTAATTACTGTTTTACTTGCACAAAATCTATCATCCGAGGACAAATTTATAAATAATTATGGATATCGATATTTGAGTTTTATTTTACACGCTTTCAATGAAACCAATAACAGATTTCGAAATTTTATGAGTTATGATCGGAAATGGATGGAAGAGATGGGATCTGAAGATAGTAATGGGCGTGCAATCTGGAGTTTAGGTTTCACTATTGGGATATCAAATATTAAAGAATATGAAAATATACCATTGATAATATTTGAAAAAGCGGTAGAAACTTTATCCACGTTTACTTCTCCTCGTGCCTTAGCTTTTGGTTTAATAGGAATTCATGCCTATTTATCAAGATTTAGTGGTGATCGCAAAATGAAACGACATAGAAAGGAGATAGCAAATAAATTATTTGAGATGTATTGTCAAAACGCTCAAGATGATTGGCCTTGGATTGAAAATATTGTTGCTTATGATAATGGGAAAATTCCACAAGCTTTATTAATGTCTGGACAATGGTTACAGCGAAGAGATATGGTTGAAGCTGGATTGCAGTCATTAGAATGGTTATTAAAAATTCAAACAAATGAAAAAGGATACCTCACTCCTATTGGCAATAATGGATGGTATCCTAAAGGTGGTGAGATTGCACGATTTGATCAACAACCCCTTGAAGCCCAGAGCATCCTTGAAGCATGTATTGAAGCTTTTAAAGTCACTCAAGATAATAAATGGATTAATGAAGCACGTCGCTGTTTAGAATGGTTCTTAGGACGTAATGATTTGAACCTTGCAATTTATGATTATAAAACTGGAGGATGCAGTGATGGGTTATCAGCCACAGGAAAAGGTAGAAATCAAGGAGCAGAATCCACCTTAGCTTGGTTAATCTCGCTGTTAAATATGTATCACCTAGACACCCTACTTGAAATTGATATAATAACAAAGGAGGATGAATGATATATCAATTTTAAAAATGAGAGATTTATAATTGAAAATTCGATTAAGGATCATAATTCTCTGGGAGGGGGTAAAAAATGCACATAGCAATGCTTTCCCCCATTGCGTGGCGTACACCTCCACATCATTATGGTCCTTGGGAATCTGTTGTCTCATTATTGACTGAAGGGCTTGTTGAAAGAGGGATTGAAGTAACACTTTTTGCGACTAAAGACTCGGAAACTAAAGCTCGTCTAGTTGGAGTGTGTCCTCAAGGGTATGAAGAAGATAAAGAATTGATACCAAAAGTATGGGAATGTTTACATATCTCAGAAGTATTTGAAAGAGGTGATGAGTTTGATATTATTCACAATAACTTTGATTATCTTCCCTTAACTTACTCGAAGATGACAAAAACTCCGGTATTAACAACAATTCATGGATTTTCTTCCCCAAAAATCTTACCTGTATATAAAAAGTATAATAAAAATTGTTATTATGCATCTATTAGTGAAGCAGATCGTAGTCATGAACTTGAATATATTGCTACCGTTCATCATGGAATCGATCTTAATCAGTTCACATTTAGGGAAAAAATCGGTAAATATCTATTATTTTTTGGAAGGATTCATAACGATAAAGGAGCTAGAGAGGCAATTGAAATATCACTCAAATCCGGAATGAGATTAATAATGGCAGGAATTATACAAGATGAAAAATATTATGAACAAGAAATTAAACCCCATTTAACTAGTAATAAAATCGATTATATAGGAAGTGTTAGTCCTGAACAAAGGAATAAATTATTAGGGGGAGCTTATGCATTACTTCATCCGATTAATTTTAACGAACCGTTTGGATTGTCTGTTGTAGAAGCAATGGCTTGTGGTACTCCAGTAATAGCATTTAATAGGGGAAGTATGGCCGAAGTCATACATAATACAAAAACAGGATTTTTAGTAAAGTCAATTGAAGAAGCTGTCAATGTTTTGGACTACATTAAAGACATTAATAGGTTACATTGCCGTAAATGGGTTGAAGAAAAATTTTCTGTCGATAGGATGGTTGAGGATTATATCAATGTATATGAAAAAATCTTATCTAAATAACTAATTTATGCAGTAAAGATCATCCATAAAACTATCTTCTCTCTTTTAAATTATTGAATTTTAAATCTGGAAGTATTTAATTGAATAATAAGAGTAATATTTATCATACCTTTCTTAATATTCTTTGATCCAAGTCATCATCAAAGTAATTAATTACATCCTGATTCAATACGAGCTTTAAATGAACTTAACTCATTAAATCTAAAAAAAATTTGATATCATCATTTCCAGAGATATTGTCTGAATTATTAAAACTAAGCATACTAGATTTAAGCTATAATAATTTAACTTCACTTCCAGAATCATATAAAGAAGATGTAGATTCTACTCCTCTAAAGAAGTCAAGAATGTTTTTGAAAGAATTTTTATTCTTAACAAAATTTTTCCTTGATATTCATTTGCTTCAATGCGAGGATCTTTCTCTAAGTAATTCCAACATTTAATCTAAATATCTCGTTTAAGCTTATCTAATGTTATGGATTTTTTAGAAAGATAGCTATTTAATCCAACTATCTTACTTATTCCCTTTTTTTTTCATCAGCACCAAGAAAAATATATTCACCTTTACCGTTCTCAAAAGCGTTGATTTGTCCATATATATCATTTCTATGATTTGATTTGTATAGTTGCAAAAAAAAGTTCAGTAACTAAGAAGAATTTCCTGAGGATGTAATTAAGTTAATAGAACAAAATTAAAATTGTAAGAGATTTAAATAAAAAAATAAAGAAAATTCTTTAAGCGTGACAAAGTCGTTTAAGTAAAGTTGGATCAATTATTTCTCTTGGTTTCCAACCTTTTTCTTTTAAAAATTCTACAATACCGTCTTTCATGTTAATTGGAATATCCGCGTCTACTCTTATGAACTTTTCTAAATCGTTTGGAAAGTCTACGCCTTTGTATTTTCGCTCAAGGTCAATCCAGTGCGATAATTTGATCATTCTACCTTTTGAGTTATCGGCAGGCCTCAAACACATTTTAGCTACTAAACAAATTGCTTGTTCTATTGATTCTGCTGTAGTAAGTAAATGTTCAGGTCCAGGTCCAACTAAATGATTAGCTGTTCCATCTCGTGCATTAAATACTTTCCACGAATCTTCGTTGTCGGATCGCCCTATATAAGCACGCCGATATTCTGCAGCATGTGGACCAACGACGGCAGGAACTCCTAATCCATTTGCCATACTTGCTATACTGGCAGCTTTTTGAGACATTGCACCCCAAGCTACGCCGACAGCTCCAACTCTATGTAATATATAATCGGAAATTTCTTCAAAGTTACCTCGTAACGGACGTCTTGCAAAAATATTTGCTACCTTAATCGCAGCACCAGTAATGTGAGGATTTGACACACAAGAACCAACATTGACTAATCCTCCTCGGTCAAAATCTCCGGGAAATCTATCATATAGCGTTTTACCCTCTTCATCTTTTACTAGACCTATATCCATAGCCCCACAGCCTGAAACTACTACGATATAATTTCTAACGCAGAACTCCTCGGCGAGTTTATATAACTCTTGGATATCCTTTCCATAACTTGCACAACCAATAATCGCAACTATCCCAGGTATCTCTCCAAGTACAATCGGAGCTCCAACATTTCGTATTTCTGTATCTTGAATTGGACCTCTTCCAACTCTGACGTTAAATTTCTCGTTTCTAATTTTGTCTCTTCCTGCGTGCATTATAAGTGTTAGTGGAGATACATTTTTCATACAATCGGCTTCACATCGCCCGCAATCTAAACAATCGTCAAAAACATTCTCTAGGATTGAAAAGTCGCCTTCTTTAGCTAAATTAACCCCATCAACAATGGGTAAATCGTTAGGGCAATTACGTTGGCAATTTCCGCAACCGTTACAGTTATAAGCCATCTGGATGCAACCTTCTTCGTCAGGAACGGCGCTTCGTCCTTTTCTAATGGGGTGAATTTTTATTGCCGTTTCGACTGCAACTATACCCGCTTTAACAGGATCTAAAATGAGAACTCCTGCTTGTTTTCCTCCGACTAAATCATTTATAATTTCTTCCACAGGATCATCTGTCCTATTTTGTAAGCCACCCATATTTTTTTCGTTGGTAGCTATAAATGGAGATCCTACTAGTTGGGCTTGTTCAAAACTTCGTAGATTGACACATTGTTCGTCAACCATGATAACATCTGCTAAACCAGAACGAATAAAGTGTAATTGTCGAGACATTGATCCAATAACTTTTGCTCCATCGTAATATCTCGTTAAGTCGTGAGCTGTACAACAAATTGCTCCAACATCTACTTTATCTTCGTAGTTCTTTTCTCTAAGGTGATCTACTAATTCTATTCCAGGCGCCACATTGTGTCCTATCATCAAGATGGTTGCTTTATTTTCCACATCCATGGTTCCCATGCCTAACTCTACGATTGGAACATCAGGGTCTCCAGCGGGGAATCCATACGCTGCGATTTGAACGGCGTCTGATATCTCCATTCCTACCGAATCTGCTAATCCAGCAAGGAAACTTTTAGCTTCATAATCTAAATGAGACGATTCTTGCCCTGTGTGGCCCGATGCGAGTAAATGTGTAATGGTATATTGTACCCATTCCATTGCCGTTTCTAAATCTTCTAATGTTTCAGGTTTCATACCAACAACCAATCGAGTATGAGGCATTTCTACAGCAATATTATTACCAAAATTTATAGGAACATTCCCATATTTCTCTTTAAGCCAGTGTAGTAAATGATCCCCATGAGCTGAATGACAAGAAGCACCTATACAACAAGCAATCTCAACTATCCTTGCTTGTTGGGTTTCCATATTAATTCCACAAGCACCGGTTCTACCTTTTGAAAGATTACACTTGCCGTAGGTACAAAGACAGCACATATCGCATATAGGCATGTAGTATGGAGGATATCTATCCATGAGTTTAAAGAACCAGTCTCGTAATGTGGGAATATGAGGTTTAGGGGTTGGCCCCATTGGCTCCCATTCTGTTTCGTCCCCCCAGCTTATCTTCCCAGTAGTTAATTCAAAGCCTTTGATTGAACCTAATGGTCCTTTGTATTCATCTATTTTTATTCTAGCACCTTTTTTACTCATCCATTTCACTTCTTTATTTTATAATATAGATCAAAATAATGATTCTTTGTTATAAAAGTCTAATTAAACGCAAATATAAGTGTTTAATTTAAAAAATTGAAGGAAAAATCTTTCTTGTATTTTGTTCAATTTGTCGTTCTAAATCATGTGAATTAATTTCTTTTATCTTTGAAATAGAATTTAAAACATTTTTAACCATCGCTGGAACGCCTACACTTCCGGAATATTTCACAGGACCATCACTCTCCAGAAGAAGGTGTTCTTTATCAACATTTAAAGCAACTTTCTTTACCGCAGGTGAATAACTAATTGCGGGAGTAATTGAGAAAAAATATCCTCTGTCTATTCCAAGATTTAGGAATTTTTCTGGTCCTGAATACCAATGAATGTTGATATTAGGGATGCTATATGAGGGTAAGGTATCAAATACTGTCTTTTCAGCACCTTTTGTGTGGAGATTAACTGGGAGCTCCAATTCTTGGGCGAGCAATAACATTTTTTCAAATATTGTCTTTTGGAGTGGATATAGCTCTTTGTCTTTAATGAAGTAGTGATCTAGCCCAATTTCTCCAATAGCACATACATTATTTTTATTTTTTCTAATTAACCTAATTATTGAATCTAGCTGTTGTTCTATTTTCTCGTTCATTTTTACTTCTTCAGGATGAATTCCTAATGAGGCATAAACCTCTTTATGTTGTCTGGCTATTTCTAAGACTCTTTCTTGACTTATGAAGCTCATTGCAACAGCAACAATTTTCTCAACACCAACATCTCGAGCATTCTTAATGATTTTATCAATCGTTAAATATAGATTAATATGGCAATGGACATCGATTAAAATTTGAACCACCTGTGATATTAAAATGAGGATAAGAAATTAAAAGATATTAAATTCTATTAATTTCAGCTCTTAAATGAACGATTTTCTTAACTAAATCAAATTTGCTCCTAGGATATTCTTGGGTATCTAAATAGTGCATTAATTGTTCCAGTTCTTTTAATAAATAATTTTTTATATCTTCTTTAGTAGCATTTCCTAAAACTTTAGGTAATGGCTCAAATCGTTCAGTTTTTTTAATTCTTAAGGCAGAAATCGTTTTTGCTAATTGTGATTGAAATCCTTTTGACTGAGTTGGATCCGCTCCATCAAGCATATCTAGCGAAGTTTTTAGACCGTTAATAAACGATTCTAAATCGCTTATATCAATCTTATCATCGCACATAAAAATATGTCAAAATCATACGGTTAATTTTTATATATCCTAGAAAGAGTTCTATTATTTATAATTCATCATTAAAATATTATTTGAAATTGATTCTAACGAGAATTGATTGAAAAAAAGTATTTGATTCGTTTCAATCTGTAAGAGAAAATTCTTCAAAGAATAGTTGAGCTAAAGATTTTAAAGTTTTTTCTCTTAATAGAGCATCGTACAGACGAACATTATCTGAAAACTCTATTTGTATTGCTTGACTATTTTTAATTCGACTTGCTCCATATTTTTGTATAATATATCCCCCCGTTAAAGCATATTCTTTCCTGGTGTGATGTCCTGGCGCGATTGGGATGGTTAGGTCGTTGAATTTTCTAATTATTTTCCCTCGGAAGTTTTTACCCCAATCTTTCTTAGGTAATTTTTCAGGAAACATAGATTCTAAATTATTAGTGCCTAAAACCAATTCTACATCGCGAAATCCTTCAGGTCTCTTGCGCTTTTCAAACCCATGAATATCGATCAATAGAGATCGATTAAATTTTTTTAAATTGTAAGAAATTAACTCTAAAATCTTATTATGGTAATACTGGTATATTTCTCTAGCCAAATTAGATTTTGAGTAAAAAGCTTCTGTTTCTTTTCTGTTAAAATCTATTTTCACTCTTTTAATTTTTGAAATGATATAGGAAGGCATCAAATTATCTTTGGATTTTAAATTAGAACATTTGCGAATTTCTTCTATTAAATCAAAAGTAAGCCTTACTGTTTCTTTGTCAACTCCATGAATACCGTTTATCCTGTCTGGTATAATCTCAAAATTAGTGGTCCCACCGTGAGGAACTGAGAATATCAGAGGGATAGTCCCCCTTCTTAATTCGAAATAATCTTGAATATTAACAAAAATCACCTTGAGTTAAATATATAATCTCTGTGTAAAAAAAAAGAAATAAAATTTATAAAAATAAGTTTAGGTGTTATGTTATTGTAAAAGCACGTAAGATCATAAACACAACCAGCCACAATGCAAATCCTATGATTCCAAAAATATAATAAGCCCAAACATTTTTATCTTTACCAACAATTTCGTAGCAAAAGATCCAAGATACAATACCCCCGAAAGCTCCAATTATTAAGTCTGTTGTCATATTTTGCCAACTATCTGCGCGCCCTTCGAATTTCCAACCGAGATCGATAAAAACGAAATATTCTAAAGCCTCCCAAAGGATCAATATTCCCAGTGTTAAGATGAAAACAAAGAGTAATGAAAATATGGGTATTTTTCCCTTGTGTTTTGGAAGAGTATAAAATAAGCTAAAAAAAAGAAAAACCCCAATCCCAAAGCAGAAGTGTCCGATAGAATAAAAATCAAACCATGCTAAGCCTACCATAGAAGGATCTGTAGCAAATAATTCTACAAAAAGCATATTTTTCTCACTTTTTATTTTTATTATAATATTTTTGAATTATAATTTTAATCTACAAAAGATTCTATATTCTTAATATAACAAGATATTATTATGTGTTTGCGAAAAAAAGTTGCATTTGTTGTATTTTATCAGAAACAAAATATCTTCAGTTTTAATGCGTTAGTTGCTGCTATCGAAACAGAACGCAAATTAAATGATATCGAAATTTACTTTATTCGTGGTAAAGAGAACCTATATAATGATATAGAAGAAATTAGCGATATACATGAATCAACTGTATTAGGTATTTCTTTTTTTACTACTCAGTTATGGGAGGTTAGGGATTTAGTCAAATCTTTACGAAAAAAATATGGGACTAAAGTATTATTTATTGCAGGCGGACCCCACCCTACTGGAGATCCAGAAGGGACTCTTAAAATGGATTTTGATTTAGTTGTAAGGGGTGAGGGTGAAGAAACTTTAATTGAAATTCTTATTAATGTAAAAAATAATAAAAGCTTGAATGAAATTAAAGGAATCGCGTATTTAGATAAGGATGGTAAAATAATTTTAACTAAAAAACGAGAATGGTTAGATTTAAATAAATATCCGGCTTTGCCAAGTAGGCACATTAAATATGGAGCTATTGAAATAACTAGAGGATGTCCTTATGTCTGCTATTTTTGTCAAACACCTTATATTTTAGGAACAGCCCCGAGGCATAGAAGTATCAAGTCTATTTGTGACGCTGTTAAAATTATGAAAGAATATGAAAAAACCGACATTAGGTTTATAACTCCTAACGCCTTTTCTTATGGTTCGCAAGATGGAAAAACTCTCAATCTTCCGGAATTAGAGCTGTTATTAATTAATATCGAAAAGATAATTGCGCCTAAAGGGAGGATTTATTTTGGATCTTTTCCTTCTGAAGTCAGACCTGAGCATGTAACTGATGAGACATTAGGATTAGTACTAAAATACGCTGCAAACGATAATATTGTAATTGGTGCTCAATCAGGTAGCCAAAAGATATTGAACTCGTGTAATAGAGGCCATACGATTGATGATGTATATAACGCAGTGAAATTAACGGTAAAATCTGGACTCATCGCAAATGTTGACTTTATTTTTAATTTGCCTAACGAAACAGATGAAGATATTAACCTTACTATAGATTTTATGAAAGAATTGTCTATTTTGGGAGCTAAAATTCATACACATAGCTTCATGCCCTTACCACAAACAGTGTTTGCAAATGAAACTGTAAAACAAATTAACGAAAAAACTAAAAAGTTAATATCTGATCTAACTTCAAAAGGATTGGCTTACGGGGATTGGAAAAAGCAAGAAAAGCTAGCAGAAAATATAGCAAATTATTTTAAATCGAAGAAATTAAGGAATTGAAAATAGGTGTTTCTCTTTTTTAATAAATCCTTCTTTGATTAGAAGGTTCAAAATATCGTTCAGTTTTTTAGAATTTATATTCAATTCCTTCAATATATCAGATTCAGTCAAATTACTGTTTGCGATTAGGAGTCTTAAAATTTTTCCTCTGATTTCTCGATCTGATCCCTTAAATTTTGATTGTTTTCTGTAATGGGCACTTCTTTTATTCAATTCAGGATGAGTTTTTTTTAGCATTACTCCGTAATCCATGAGAGCGTAGTACCACTTTCGCACATTAGCTCGATCCAAAGTTTTCCTTACAATTGGGAGGATAAGGCTGTCGTTAACTGAATTTTTGCCAGGAAAAAAGTAATAAATATAAACGCGTCTAATGTTCACTTCAATAAAAAAGGTGGGCATATTGAATGCAAATGCTACTATCGATGAAGCTGTATTGTGACCTATCTGAGGAAATGATTTTAAAATCTCGACATCAGCTGGTAAAATTCCGTCGAATTCGTTAACTACCTTTTCGGCAATATTTTTTAGCGCTACGGCTCTACGGTTATAGCCTAAGCCTTGCCAAACTTTTAACACATTATTTAGGGGCGCATTTGCTAAAGATTGAAAATCAGGAAATTCTTGGATGAATTGTTCAAATTTTTCAGATACCCTATTAGTTTGAGTTTGTTGTAACATCATTTCTGAAATTACAACATTATAAGGATTTATCTCTCTCCTAAAAGGAAATTCTCTCCCATATTGTTTAAAGTACGAGTAAATTATATTTTGGAATGTCCTAATCACATCTTGATTTAATCCTTCCTTTTTATAGAAATTATGAAATTCTGTGATAAGAATTTGTTACCACCTTTTAGGGTAAAAATTAATCAAGAGAAAAAAGGATTGAGTTTACTATGCGATTAATATGTTTACTCCTTTGAATCTTACATGTTCGAGTAGTTTTCGTGAAATTAAAAGATTCTGCTAATGCGGTGAGATATGAGATATTATATAAAATTGACACATCCTTATCGTTTCGCATGAATAACTTTTCTAATTCTTTCTCAATTTGTTTAACATTTATAGTGTTAGTTTTTTTTCTCGTTCTTGCGATTATTTGTTGAACAGATTCGTTAAATTGTATTTCACGGATACTTGTAGTTAAAGAACTAACAAGTATTGTATACATAATAACCGTGTTAAATTCGGTGCCATGCATTGCTGCTAATTTGATTTGAATATCTTGATATATTTCTCTTAGGTGATTCTCATCCACACCCTTAATTCTCTTGAAAGGACTAAAAAATTTCATATAGTCCCCCTCTAAAAAGAGATGCATATTTTTATTAAAGATATCTTCAAATTTCTTGACGATCTGACCCGAATTTCTAATTTTGATTGAAACTTCAGGTGTTCTACCTATGATCGTATCGCTCCCACTCTTATAAAATTGCTGTTTAATAAGATTGTCTGTTGCGTCGTATAATCGCTTCAGTTTAGCATCCATAGTAAAAACACCTAAATTACATTCTAAAATTTTGCTGAAATTATAATGAAAGCAATTTATTTTATTCTTTTCGAAAACGATTCATAATCTTTACAATTTTAAATTCTAGTAGTTAAAATTATTTATTAAGAACTGCTTGGGTATCATAGTTAATTTATTTTAAGAAATAGAAAATTTATCAAAAAAATTAAATGTTTAAATTTAACTTTGAGTGATCAAAAATGGGATTAAAATTAGCATCTACCCTTGCTATAATGTTTTTATTTGCTCTAATCTATGCTGTAGTCTTTACGATAGGAGTGTGGTTTTTACCAGGCAATCTTTTTGGACTTCTGATAATGATTGCCTTAACGATTTTAATTGTTTTATTCCAATATGGTATGGGTCCTATATTTATTAATTGGATGTATAAAATCGAATGGATGGACTATGATGATTTCACATATAAATACCCTTATTTAGCCGATATCATCGATAAAGTTACGGCAATCCAAGAAATCAAAACCCCAAGAATGGGAATAATCCATGATGATAACCCTCAGGCTTTCACCTTTGGCTACACTAAAAATAAAGCCAGAATGGTAATAACTGAGGGGATAATACATTATTTGGATGAACACGAACAAAGAGCTGTAGTTGCCCATGAATTAGGTCATATTGTGCATAACGATTTCATTCTGATGACTGTTGTTTTTGCTATTCCACTAATATTATTAACGATCGCAAGATGGTCATATTACGCGGTACGATTTTCGGGCTTAAGAAGATCAAGAGATGACGATGCAGGAAGTTATATTGTTTTAGCATTGATTGTCGTCGCGATAGTATCTTACATAAGTTATTATATAGGATTTCTAGTATCTTTATTCGTAAGTCGAATCCGAGAATACTTTGCTGATCAACACGCCGCTGAATTAACTGAAAATCCAAATTTTTTATCAACTGCGCTAATTAAGATTGCGTATGGATTGCTAGCAACCGGGACGGAAGCTGAAATGAAACAAAAGCAAAAATCAAGCGTAAGAGCTCTTAGAGGCTTAGGCATCTTTGATCCAAAGAAAGCTGCAACTGTAGCAGTGCAAGCCATGGATGAAAATGGCCAAATTTCTAAGAGAGTAGTTGAAGCTGCTGCCGGGTGGGACTTGTTCAATCCATGGGCAAAATATTTTCAAGTATTTAGCACACATCCATTAACGGCAAAAAGAATTCAACGATTGAATGAACAATGTCAAACTTACAAAGTTCCAGTGGAATACGATCTTTCTGGAGCGAGAGCAATCAAAGAACAACAAGTAGGTAAATCTATGGCAGGTGAATTTATAACTGATCTAGTTATTAAATCGTTACCATCAATATTTTTCGTAATACTAATTGCATTCACAGCCGTCTGGGTTCTTGGATTTTTTGGTTTTCTAGTAATTGGAACTTTTTCCTCGATTAATAATTTAGTTCTTTTATGGGCTATTGGTTTTATTATTATGGGATTTGGAGTCATAGCGAGAACTTCCTTCATGTATCGAAAAGGATTCGCACCTAATAATATAGTTGAATTAGTCACCAACATAAATGTTTCTCCTGTTCGGCCCGTAGCCTCTATAATCGAAGGTTTAGTTATTGGAAAAGGAACACCCGGATATTGGTTCTCGGAAGATTTATACTTTCAAGATAATACTGGTCGGATGTATATAGATTATCGATTTGGTTTAAGGCTTATGGATTTCTGGTGGGCAATCAGAAGAGCAGATGAATTAGTAGGACAGAACATAAGAATTCAAGGGTGGTATAGAAGAGGTCCAGGTCCATATCTTCAAGTGGACACTATATGGACCCAAGATGGTAGAAGATTTCGGAACTACTCTAAGCATATGACTTACATTTCAGCAGTCATATTCTTTGTAATAAGTGTCGTTCTTTTTTATCTATGGTTTGCCGTAATTTAAAATTTAAGAACAATTTTTTTTTATTCTTTTTGATATTAATCTTATTCAATACATTATTTTTTCACATGATATTTCTTAATAGTAAATTATATCAATACGGAATTGAGTATGTCGGGTCAAACAAAAAAGAGAGTAGAACTAATGACTCCTTTAAAAAATTTAAAATCTTTAAATGCCGTCTTAGGTAAAGCAGATGCTGTTTTTTTTGGCGTAGAAGCTTTTAATATGAGAATGTTCAGCGATAATATTAAGTTAGACGATTTAAACAGTATCGTAAAAAAATGCCATGATAACGATATATTAACTTACTTAACCACAAATGTGATTGTATACGAAAACGAATTTGACCTACTCAATAAAGTGTTAGATAATGCCATCGAAGCAGAAATTGACGCTGTAATCATACACGATATCGGTGTTATTGAAGTCGTTAAAGATAAGGATTTGCCGTTTCACATCTCAACTCAAGCCAATATTTCTAATTCTCGAACTGCAAACTTCTATGAAAAGTTAGGAGCTGAAAGATTAATTCTCGCTAGAGAGCTTTCCTTAAACCAAATTAAAGATATAAAGTGTAAGATTCAAAAAGCTGAAATAGAAACATTTGTTCACGGAGCTCAATGTACTTCTGTGTCCGGGCGATGCTACTTCTCAGCTGAGGTTTGTGGATCCCAAGAATATTCTGCTAATAGAGGAAGGTGTGTTCAACCCTGTCGTAGAAAATGGCGGGTATACGACGACCAATCAAACGAGTTTCTCTACGATGGAGTGTTTTTTATTAATTCCAAAGATTTATGCATGATTGAACACGTCCCAGAGTTAATTGAAGCCAATATTGATGCCTTTAAAATAGAAGGACGAATGAGAGATCCGATTTATATAGAAGAAACAACCGCGTGTTATAAAGAAGCCATTGATGCGTACTACGACAATACATTTACAATTGATAAAGTCCAAGAATGGCTTAAACGGTTAAGCAAGGTGTATAACAGAGGTTTTTCAACGGGTTTTTACTTTGGACAACCAAAGGGAAGCGAAATTCAACGAGAACTCGATGGAAATATTTCTAACTATAAAAAAGTTGAAATAGGAAAAGTCCTTTCCTATTTTCCCGATAGAAAAGCCGCAAAAATACTCCTATCAAAAGGGAAATTACAGCTAGGTGACGAAATATTCATAATTGGAACCCATACAGATACATATTTGCGTCAGAAAATTATGTCAATACAAATTAAACAAAAAGGAAATCTAACTGAAACACCCTTTATCAAAACGCAAAAAGATAGAATAACTGTAGGAATTTTGGTTGATATGGAAGTTAAAAAGAATGATAAAATCTTTAAGCTTGAAACTAAATAGGTATAAGTCTAAAATTATAAAAACAAATAAAATAAAAAAAAGTTAGAAAAGATATACAACGGGTCAATATATAGTTATGTTATAAATCTTCAGCTAAATCTTCATAAGCCTCTAAGGCTAATTCAATAATCTCTTGAAAAGCCATTGCGTCTTGAAGATTACCCTCGACGGTAATGTCTCCAGCCATGTATGCGCTAGTGGCGTCAACTTCACCGAATAACATACCGGAGCCTACCTCTTTCGTGGCGGAGAATGTGAATGATGGATTTTCTACGTCACCCTCGCCAAATTCCAGCGTCCCTTCTTTTGCCTTTAGCCAAAACTTCTTATCTGCGTCCGTAATATTCATTTGGATAGTGATATCCATATCTTCCAATTCTTCTTTTAAATCTTCATTTTCTACCGCAATCTGTTTGAACAGCTCGAAAACTTTTAGAGTATCCATTACGTCCGAAGCAGCAGCCCCGGCGTCAAATTTTCCTTTCAATTCTTTTATTAAAGCTTCATCAACCATGATTTTTCAACCTTCTATTATCTTTTATGATGTAGTATTTAATTTACGATTTTGATCGATTAAATAAATACTATAATGTATAACTCTTTACACTATAAAAAGGTTTTATATCTTCTATCGATTAAACTGCGAAATCTATAATTGCTATAGGTAGCGAGGGAATAATTTTGCGAAATTTGTCGAATTTTAATAAATTAATACTTACAGATTTAAAGAAAATGATTAAAAAAAGTGTAGAATTAAAAAGAAAAAGTAAGATTTGAGCTAATATTAAAGAAGATGCGACTTTTTTATAGATCTTCAAACATATCTTCAAGAGCTTCTAAAGCTAATTCGATAATCTCTTGAAATGCCATAGCATCTTGTAGGTTACCCTCTACGGTAATATCACCGGCCATATAAGCGCTAGTGGCATCAACTTCACCGAATAACATACCGGCACCTACTTCTTTCGTGGCGGAGAACGTGAAGGATGGATTATCCACAGTACCTTCGCCAAATTCCATAGTACCGTCGTGGGCTTTTAACCAGAACTTAGCGTCAGCATCTGTTATATTCATTTGGATAGTGATATCCATATCTTCCAATTCTTCTTTTAAGTCGTCATTCTCTTCGGCTACTTGCTTAAAGAGTTCGTATACTTTTAGAGTATCCTTTACGTCTGATGCAGCAGCACCAGCTTCAATTTTTTCCTTTATTTCTTTTAATAAGGCTTTGTCAACCATTATTATTTAACCTCTTTTTGAATTTTAACTAATATTTTTAGATTTGAATTAAATTTGAATTGTGATTATAGATAAGTAATTGTAATTTAAAAACCTTTAATCGTTTCTTCTACGAAGTTCGAAAAGTTTTTATTAGGGTTGGGGAATTCGGTTTTAAAAATATCGTTCTTATTATATTTTTTGAGATGTTAAAAAAAAAATATTATTTATTAGGAAGATAAAAGGTAAAAAATGGCGCCCACACCGGGAGTTCCATCGCGTTTGGTTATCACACGCGGATTTGAACCCGGGTCGCAGGAGTGACAGTCCCGAATGCTGGACCGGACTACACTATGTGGGCTTTTTTACTAAAAAATAGAATTATTTTATTTTAGTATAACGATAGAAATAATTCCAAATATAAAAATTTTATTTTAAATTCCATTTTTTGCTATTTTACGATGAAAAGAATTAAAGTGGAGAAAAAAAAATTCATTATAAAAATTTTAAACGAATGAAATTTTGGATTATATATTATGGAAGATAATATTCAATTTATTGAGCTACAAAAGATTGATCTATCTAATGTCGAATTAAAAGGTAGAATCTTGGATATTGGAGGTGGAGGGGAGGGGATAATTGGTCAGCTAAAAGGGGAACAAGTTGTAGCAATAGATCGTCGAGAATCTGAACTGAAGGAAGCAGCTCCAGGAGATTACTTAAAAATCATCATGGATGCAAAGGATTTGCAGTTTTTAGACGAGACCTTCGACACGACGACCGCTTTTTTCACCCTAATGTATATTCCTCTTTCAAACCATCAAAAAGTTTTTCAGGAAATTTACCGCGTAACAAAAAAGGGAGGAGAATTTGTCATTTGGGATTTTATAATTCCAAATCGTGGTATTTCAGATAAGGATTTGTATGGCCTTTACCTTGAAGTTAAAATTGGGGAGAAAAAAATTTCAACGGGGTATGCTACCAAATGGAATAAAGAACAGGATTTAGAATACTATTTAAACCTAGGTGCTTCGATTGGATTTAAAAGTGTAGAAAAAAAAATTATGGATCAAATGTTTTATATCCGGTTTCAAAAAGTCTAGGCTATTTTAGATAGTTTAGTAGGTTTATAATTTAATTTCCCTTGGTTTCACATTATTATATTGCTTTTTTCTGAAGAAAAACAAATAAATAGTTGTTTTATCTTTATTTATAGGAATAAGGATTTTTCAAAGAGGTATTTATCTGTATACTTATGAACGCTCAGAACCCAATTAGTTCAATTTTGGAACATCTGGACATAGAGAGCCCAAAATTTGCAAATGTACTTGATAAGATCATCAAAGCAGTAGTAAAAATCATGAATAATACAGAAGAACTTAAGGAAGAATTAATTGGGTTTGACGACATTTATCAAACATATGTGACTGATGCAGATTTTAATTATTGGTTAGAAGTTTCAAATGGAAATCTTCAATATAAGAAAGGAATTAACCCAAAAGCTTTATTTGCTATTAAATTTAATAAAGACATAATCATTCAGATTTTAAAAAATGAAGTAAGTGGAACAGATGCCTTCATGAAAGGAAATATTAATGTAGAAGGATCTTTCTCTCAAGGGTTAAGATACATCAAGCTATTCCGAATATTTGAAAAGTATTTACGAAAAAAAAACGGTATTAAATAATCGTTTTGTGCTTCTTATCATGGCAATATTATATAAAACTATAAATGATCTATCAATAGTATTTTCATAATATTAATTGGAAGAAATGCGAACATAATATTTTTCAAAATAAAGTGTTAGAGGGATAAACTTTAGTAATGATTGACTCGAATGCTATACTGATGATGATGAACTCATTAGATTCGTCAAAAAGTGCATTAAAATCTACAATAGACAAGTTTATTAGACTAGGAATAAAGATTGTAGATGAAACCGAAGAATTTCAGGAAGAATTAGTATTACATGATGATAAAATTTACCATATATACATTAAAGACATAGATTATAATATCTGGCTTAAGAAGATCGGCGGATTGGTGGCATACAATAATTCGTACTACGAGGAAAACTCAGAAGAGTTGGATGTAATTCACTTTTTTGTTACTAAAACTACCATGAAAAATGTTATAACACGGAAAATTCAAGCAGATGATGCGTTTATGAGAGGTTTAATCAAAATTAGGGGACACTTATCCGATGCTATGTGCGCAAAAAATTTACTATCTTTATTCTTTAGATACAT
>JABXKD010000002.1 GCA_013375475.1 Promethearchaeota archaeon | reverse complement strand
TGTACTTCTTCTTTTAATTTTTCAGCTAAATCTCTAACCTCTTTAAAATTGATACACTTATCTGAAACATCTAGATATGCTTCATCAATACTTACTTGTTGAAACTTATCTGAATAGGAATTAACAATTTCCATTACTTCTTTTGATGCTTTCTGATATTTCTCAAAATTGGGGTGAAGGTATATGCCGTGAGGACATCCTTTATAAGCTTTAGATATAGGCATAGCTGAATGGAGTCCGAATTCTCGAGCTTTATAGTTGCAAGTACTAACTACACCTCTTCCTTTTCCACCTTTTGGATCTGCTCCGATTATTATAGGTTTTCCTATATATTCTGGATTATCTCGTTCCTCAACAGCAGCAAAAAAGCAATCTAAGTCGCAATGTAGGATTTTTCGGCTCATTTTTTATCAATATTAATAACTTGCATTATTTTAGACATTGTTAGTATTTCCAAAAAAAATAAAAAAACTTGGACTATATTGAATTAATAATTTAAAGATGAATAATAACAAGAGTCATCTCTATTGAATTCCTAATTCAATGAAAATAGATTTTTAATCAATCTTTAATTTAACTTCATATGGCAATAGATAAATTAGAACAACTTCGAAAAACAGTTGTAAGAGGAGCTCAAGAAATCTACAGTAAGGGGCTGGTTGAGGATGGAGAAGGCAATGTTAGCGTTAGGATAAATAAAAATGAAATACTTGTGACTCCGACTTCAACCAAGTATAATATGCTAAGCCCAGAGTTAATAGTACATATGGACTTGGAGGGAAACATAATAGGTTCAGGTAAAATTCCATCCACGGAAGTTAAAATGCACATAGCAGTTTATAAGGATAGACCTAAAGTTAAATGTGTTATCCACAATCATTCTCCTTACATTTCTATGCTTTCAGTTCTAAGAAAAGGCATACCTATTATAATGGAACAACAAATGATTTTTCTTGGTGGAGAAATTCATTGTACCGAAATTACTGAAGCCCACACAGAAGAAATGGGAACAAGTGCGTTGAAAGCGTTGGATAGAAATAACGCAGCGATACTGGCAAACCATGGTGCGATCATATGTGGAAAGTCTTTAGATCACGCTGTTCGATTTTCTGTAATTTTAGAAAAGATGGCAAAAGTTTATTGGGGCGCATTGCAAATTGGAGACCCTTTAAGAGTCCCTAATGAAAATCTTGAAGAACATGAGAAGATGTTTAATAGCTTGTTTGCGTGTTATCCTAAAAGACTAAGAAAAACCTAAAGTTAGTGTTGTATATTATGGAGTTAGGGATCAGTTCGCTAGGTATTTTTATTGACAATGGGCTCAATAGCAAGCATAAAGATATTCTCGATATATACTATCAATCTATTGAAGAATGCCTTAAATTTGCTGAAGACAAGGGGATAAAAATTGTAGAAATCGTAGTTGACCCCCAAAATCTATTTACAGGTGCAAAAAGGCTTGAATTTATTGATTTATTAAACTCTTATCCAATAAAAAAGCAAGTACACGGCCCATTCATTGATGTTAACTTATGCTCCCACAATGACAAAATTTCAAAAGCTTCAACAGAAGCATATATCGAAACTGCTAAATTTTGTAAAGAAATCAATGTTGATGTAATGACTATACATCCCGGTTTGGCTAACTTTTTATTGAAGTTCATAAGAGATTATAATAGCAAGCAATTAGGTAGAGCAATAAATTCTCTTTTAGATTTTACGAGTGACTTGAATCTGACTATCTGTTTAGAAAATATGCCCAAAAACACATATATAATGTTAGATCAAGACAATATTGCAGAGATTTTAAACATAATTGGAAGAACAGATTTATATCTCACCTATGATACTAGTCATTTCTACACTAATCACGGAGATGTAGAATTGTTATGGGAACAACATCATAAAATAATAAAAAATGTACATCTCGTTGAAAACTTTACAACTGATTCTGACACTCATCCTCCACTGGGATCGGGGAAAATTGATTTTAAAGGAATTTTAGAAACAATTAAAAATTATCAATATAAAGGAGCGTTAATTATCGAGCTCTCATCTAATGAAGAAATGAGCAATAGTATTGAATATATTAATAAGTTATTATAAAATAATTTGGCAATTATTAATCATCTTTATATCTTAATTAGAGAAATAAAATTTCTCAAAACTTATTTTATTCAAAAGAAATTTTATATACTTATTTATGAAAATGCTTTATAACATATATAATGAAAATCATATCTCTTCAAATCAGCGATGACTTGTTAGATCGGTTTGAGAAAGTTCGAAATCAGAGTGGTTTTAGTTCTAAAAGCGAAGCCTTACGAGACTCAATTTTAAAATTCATTGAAAATCATGAAAGTTTCGAAAATTTAGAGGGTTATCGAATAATGACTATAAACCTTGTTTATCCGTTTAAAGAACCTATTGCAGATGAAATTTCAGAACTGTATCATAAATTTCATTCGATAATTAAAGCTATAACTGATTGGAGAATAGCAGAAAAAAAAATTGAAGTTGTTTTAGTGGTAGGAGAATTTGGATTAATCAAAGATCTTTACCAAGCAATAGTTAAAATTAAAGATGTAATTAGTTCTATTCATGAAGTGATTATTGATTAAATATAATTGTAATTACTCAAGTTTTAGGGAGATATCTACAAAATCAGTGGGTTTTTGAGTGAGAATACTCGTACTTATTATATCTGGTTCTGAAATCAAATAATCTACAATATTATCTTTTGTGATATTTCCTGAAACTTCAATAAGCACTTGATTGCGTAAATTTTGTTGTTTCAACAAGTTTATAGCGTCTTGAACTTTATCGGGATTCATATTATCCAGCATTATAATGTCAGCACCATTTTTTACCGCTGTTAAGACATCCTCAACTTTTTCTACTTCAATTTCTATTTTTTTTGTAAAGCTTACTTTAAGTTTCGTGTTTCTGAGTAGTTCTGCCACATTTCCATCATAAAGTTTTAAATGGGTTGACTTTAAAAGAACCATGTCATCTAGATTGAAACGATGTGGATCTCCTTTTCCAATTTCAACCGCTTTTTTTTCAAATAGTCTTAAACCAGGTAGAGTTTTTCTAGTACAAGCTATTTTTACATTTTTACCTGATTTTTCAATAATTTTTGCAAATTTACGAGTAGTTGTTGTAATCGCACTCATATGAGTCAGAAGGTTTAGACCCACTCGCTCACCCAACAAGATATCTTTAGTTTCACCGTGTAATTCCGCTATGATATCTCCGTTTTGGATTTTATCCCCATCTGCTTTCTTAAGTGTGATATCTACGTTTAAAAGTCGATATAAAATCTTAATTTCTTCTAACCCCGCTAAAAAACCGTGACTTTTAGCAATGATTTTTGCTGACGAAAATGAATTTGTTGGAATAGATTTTGAGCTAATGTCAATAAATGCATTGTCTTCTATTAAAAACTGCCTTAACTTTTTTTCGATTAGGATACGATTATAACTCATCTTCAACAGAATTTTTATACAGTATTATTATTATAGATTAAAGATTAATTAAAATTATGCGTAGTACTGAAAAAATATTCATAAACAATAATAATATTAGACTTGAAACAGAGTTATTTCTATCAAGTTTAGAAAATTTCCCTATCGCTACTTTAGTCTGCCACCCGCATCCTCAATTTTGCGGGATTTAAGTCCCTAAAAAGGGAAAATACGGGGGCAACATGTATAATAATGTAGTATCTGGTATTTTTAATCATTTTACCCAAAATAATATTTCATGCTTACGGTTTAATTTCAGGGGTGTTGGAAATTCTATAGGAGATCATTCTAATGGTATGGGTGAATTAAGTGACACGAAAGCTTGTATTAACTTTCTTGTAAACGAGCAAAAATGTGAAAAAATATTGATCCTCGGCTATTCCTATGGTGCTGCTATAGGGTGTTCTGCAGTAAACTATTCTAAAACAATTATTGGTTATTGTGCTATTTCTTTTCCATGGGACTTTATGGGTCCAGAATACAAAAATTTTTCTCAAAGTGAAAAACCTAAATTATTTATTCAAGGAAATCGAGATAATTTGGCGAGATATGAAAATTTTGAGAACCATTATAATTTCTACTTAGAACCAAAAAAGTATAGAATAATCGATGGAGCAGATCATTTCTATTCCGGATATGAACAAGAAGTTGCTAAAGAAGCATATGAATTTTATATATCGATAATAGAATAAAGATTCCTAAATAGAAGAAAGCTTTTCTAAATCAGGAGTCGCGTTATCCACAGCCCAATCTAGGAGTTGATCGTAATAAGACTCTATTTCTGATGATTCGGGTTTTTTTGATAAAACTGCTAAGATAAACTGTGTTTTTTGATCTGGCATGATTATATTTCTACACACAATATAATCTTCTAAATATTTAATTTTTAAACTTGAAAGGAGGGACAAATGCATTTCCTCAGAAGCTTTATATGCTGCATCGCTCAATAACGAGCTCATCGCGGCAACTACTCTATCATCAACATCATCTGCTTTTTGGGAAGCTAAAACTAATCCTGTGGATGTTGAATACAAGGACGCTCTAAAGTTCCCATTCTCGTTTAACTCTTTTAATACAAGTTCTAACCTTGATACCATATGGATAAACACTCAGCTGTTTTGTTTCTAATATACTATCGGTTTTCTATATTTTATGTATAATTAATATGAACTATATAATATTTAACTTTATTTTTCTGAATTTTTGAGATTTATTACAAATGTAGATAAAATGTTATCTTCATCAATTTTTAGCGTAATAACAGTCGGTCGAGCTATTGGTTTTTCGAAACCTTTTTTAGGTAGCGGGGCCTTAGGTTTTGTTGGACTTCCAGGATTAATCAGTAGAGTGTTATAGGTTGTACCCTTAATGAGTGGCTGATGAGTATGTCCAAAAATAAGGATGTGTAAGTTATTTCTTTTAAAAAAAGCTTCTAAATCGTCAGGTTTCTCGTGAATAACACCTATATTGTACTTATTGGCCGAAATTTGTATGAACTCCTCTAAACCTTTTATATTATCTGACTCCCCTTTTACACTCCTGATTGGAGCAATATCTTTCAAAAGATCTAAAATAAACGGTTCACTAATATCTCCTGCGTGTATTATTTCGTCTACATCCAAGAAAATTTCTTTTAATTGATTAACTAAAGTTTCAGAAACTTTAACATCATCGTTAAGTGATAAGTGTGTATCTGAAATTATGCCAAATTTAACCATTTTGTTTTTCTCGCTAAAATACGGTGAAATAACCAATCAAGAAAATAATTAGTCCGAACAAAAAGTCCATTAATATCCTAATAATCACATCTGAAGAACTTTCTTTTATTATTTTATCTCGAGCGAAGTAGGTCTTGAATTCTTTAAAACCTATAGATAGACTCTCTTTAATTCTGGAAAACTGCCAAATAAAAAGGATTATCCCCATAATTAGTAAAGGTAAATAGACATACATAGTCATAAATGAAAAATCTGTACCGTGTATATAGTTCCAAATTGTATGAGATGTTATAACATTATTCAAAGTATGAGCAAAAATCCCTGGAAATATCCAGTGCCGTCTTTGTATAACCATAGCTAGAATAATACCTACGAAGAATGTTTGCAGGAACCAAATTAAAGGGGACACTATTGATAATCCTGACGAAGGATTTAATAAATAATGACCGAAATGTCCTAATCCAAAAAAGAAAGAGCTTATTATCACAGCAGACATTTCATTAAAATAATCGTTACCTCTATTTGCTAAAAACCCTCTTGTTAAAGATTCCTCATATATTGCAACACACAGAGGAATAAAAATAATTGAAGAAAGAAAAATAACATAATTGCCAAAAAAATAAGAATTATATCCAAAAACTAAAACGGTGGATTGATAGGAGAGTGTTTCAGGTGATAATAAATAAGTAAAAAAATCTAGTGGGATGAAGATTAAAAAAAGTAATAACGCACCGTACAATAATTGAAATTTAAAATTCTTCTTTGTTATTTTAAATAAATTTAAAAAGTTTTTTGACGGGCTAATATCCTCTTTTAAAATTACTTTTTTTCGCTGCTTTTCCATTAAAAAGTTTGCTAAATATAAAAATAAGGGAATAGCAGTGAGAATTAATGCTGCCCTTAACACATAATAAAGAGGTTCAAAAATTGCAGGATCAATTAAATTAACCAAACCATAGGGGATTGATGTGAAAAGAAAAATGCCAAGGAAGATTACTAAAACTTCGAAAAGATAATAAAATCGTTGCTTTACAATAAGTTTTAAAGTTATTTCATTTCTTTTCATGATTTATGTCAACAAACAAGTTTTATGATTAAAAGATAATTATATTGAAATATTTTAAATTTTTTTATTTGCATTGCTCAAAAAATTTCCTAACTCCTTTCTTCCTGGAATTCCATTTCTCGCTCCTAATTTTTGAATACACTGTCCCGCTATAAAATTACCGATTTTTATATCAGTTTTTAGGTCTTCAAACTTTAGACTTAACTTTTGTACGAGACCAAATATGAAACCTGCAGAAAAAGCGTCGCCAGCTCCAGTAGTATCTATTACTTTTGCTATTTTCAATGGTTGTATCATTTCATTGTATGTAGTTGTTAATAGATATGCTCCTTTTTTACCGAGAGTGATAATTATCACTTTTATACCTAGAGTAAATAAAGAAATCGATTTTTTTTTAATTAAAGTATCACTTAAAATATCTTCTTTTAAATTAAAAAGAGTCCTGAATTCTCTTTGAGAAAGAATTAATACATCAATTTTATCTAAGAGATTTTTAATTTTGTCAAAACCCTGATCGATAATCAACATACCTGGATTTATAATCACAGGTATGTTCTGGCTTTTACCTATTTTTGCTGCCTGTGATAATGGTTCTATATTTCTCAGGCTACTTAAAAAGATCAGTTTGGTGGCTGAAACCTCTTTTTCTGAAAGATCATTTTTTGTAAGATAATTAGCAGCACCGCTATGGGCATATATCCTCCTATCTCCCTTGTTGTTTAAAGCTACATAAGCAGATCCTGTTTTATAATCTTCTGAGTATTTAATTAACTTAGTTTCAACTGATGCGTCTTTAAAATCGTTAATAATTTTATTACTGAAGATATCATTTTGCCCCAATTTTCCGATGAAAGCTGTTGATAAACCCATCTTTCCACAAGCGTAAGCAGTGTTAGCGGCAGCCCCGCCAGATAATAAACTCAAATTTGATACGAATACTTCGTCATCATCAGATGGGTGTCTTTCAACTTGAGCGATCATATCGACAAGTGCTGCTCCAATACAAATAACATCAAAAATTTCAATCACATCGTAATTAATTTATATTATTTTGCCAATAGTCAAAAGATCCAAATTCAGATTTAATTTCAAGCGAGTTTTTTTTTTTTGAGAGTGATTTTTCGCATAGACCGATAATTTTTGATTCAATTTTGAAAGTTTTGGCTATTCTTATGATATCTTTGGCTATTGATTCATCACAATAGATTTCCATTCTATGCCCCATATTGAACACTTGATACATTTCCTTCCAATGAGTTTCCGAAGATGTTTGAATCGTTTCAAATATTTTAGGAAGTTTAAAGAGATTATTTTTCAAATATTTAATCCCTTCACCATAATTGAGAGCTTTAGTTTGACCACCACCAGTATTATGAATAACACCGTGAATCTCCTCCCGATAGCGTTTTAATACTTCAAGTAACAATGGACTATAAGTCCTTGTTGGAGATAAAAGTGCTTTTCCTACATTCAAACTCATTCCTTTAATCTTATCTGAAAACAGATAATTTCCAAAAAAGATTAGCTGTTCATCAAGGTTTTGATCATAACATTCTGGATATTTATCGTAATAAGTGTGAGAGAGAAGTCCATGTCTAGCCAAAGTTAACCCATTACTCCCTATTCCGCTATTAAAATCGTCTTCGTATGATGCTTTACCGTCGCTAGCGAATCCAATTATTACATCACCATCTTTAATGTTTGAAGCATTAATTACATCCTTTCTTTTCATCGAGGAAAAAACTGAAGCATCTACGAGTAAAGTTTTCACGATATCCCCAACATCGGCTGTTTCCCCTCCACACATAATTGTATTTAAACCATATTCAGACAACTTTTTGCTATATGCATAATATTCCTTAATAATCGTGTTGATTACTTCTCCAGAGATAAGTCGGCTATTCCGGCCAATATTGTTAGATATAAAGAAATTTCCTGTTGCTCCAACGCACAACATGTCGTCTATGTTCATGACAATAGCATCTCTTACTATCCCCTTAAACACAGATATGTCATTTGTTTCTTTAAAATACATATACGCTAAGCTAGATTTTGTTCCCGCACCATCAGAATGAAAAACAGAACACCACTCATCACCTCTACTTGCATCTTGCACAATTTTACAAAAGGATCCTGGAAATAAGCCTTGGTCAATGGATTTTATTGCTTTATGGACATCTTCTTTTTTAGAAGAAACTCCTAATTGAGAGTAAATATCTTTATCGTCAGACATTTTTATTATTGATATTTGTTTTTCAGAAATTTTAATATATTTTCAGTTTGTTCAACAGCTTTTCCTAGGTAATTATGAGGATTTAATAGACTTTCAATTTCAGTTTTTGTAAATACTTCCTCAATCTTTGGATTTTCTATAAGAATTTCTTTGAGCAAACGATTTTCTTTTTTTGCTTTTATTACTGCATTTCTTAAAATTTCGTGCCCCTCCTGTCTTCCGATACCCTTTTCAACCAAATTAACCATAATTTTTTCAGATAACACAGCTCCCTTAGTAAGGTTTAAATTTTCTTCGATTTTTTTTTCATCAAATTCGACTTCTTCGATGTTTTTCGTAAGTTGATTTATCATAAAATCTAAGAGAATGAAGTTTTCACCAAAAATTATTCTTTCATTTGCAGAATTCGTTAAATCTCTTTCGTCTTCTAACACTATATTATCTAACGCAGTGATTACATTAGATTTTAAAACTCTAGCCAAACTACAGATTCTTTCAGATTTATGGGGATTTCTCTTATGAGGCATTGTTGAGCTACCGACTTGACTCTTATTGAATGGCTCAAACATTTCTGCTATTTCGTTTCTTTGGAGCACTCGAAATTGCGTTGAAATTTTTGCTAAGGATTGTCCAATTAATGATGTTAAAAAAATAGCTTCAGCATGACGATCTCTCTGAATTATCTGGTTTGTTATCAAAGCTGGAAGTAAATCAAGTTCTTTCATGACATAATTTTGAATTTCAATACCTTTCTCCCCAAAGCTTGCCATAGTTCCCACAGCACCAGACATTTTGCCATATGATATGCGATTTAGAGTCTCTTTTAATCTATCTAAATGTCTGTCTATTTCATACGCCCAAACGCTAAATCTCATCCCATATGTAGTTGGAATAGCATGTTGTCCGTGAGTTCTTCCAATACACACTAAAAGTTTCTTATCTTCGATAACCTTTATTAGAGCTGTTAAAAGATTTTTGAGAGATTTCATGATGTATGATAATGCATCTCTTAGTTGAATTGCTGTTGCTGTGTCTTCAATATCATAACTTGTTGCTCCTAAATGAACGTACTTCCCAGCTGATCCTTCACATTGCTCAGCTAAAGCTTTTACCATAGCCATTAAATCGTGATGTATTTCGTTATCGATTTGTTTTACCCGATTTAGTGTCACATAATTTAAGTTAGCTTTCTTATAAATTTCTTCAGCAGCGTCTTGAGGAATATTCCCTAATTTTGCATGTGCTTTTGCTAATACCGCTTCAACCTTTAACCAATACTCTAATTTTTTATCTTCTGTGAAGATGTTGGCTAATTCTGTTCGATAACGAGTTTCAACAGGATTAATAAATTTATGATCCATATCAAAATTATAGATTTGTAATTTCTATAATTGAAATAATCATAGATCAATTATTATTCTTTTTTTAAAATTTTATTAAAAAACGAATATCGGAGTAATTGTTATATAGTTGTAAAATTATACTGCAAAATGAGGATAAAGAAGGATTTAATTCTGATGTCCTGTACGTCTAGCAGCAATTTGTCCCACTTTTCTACCAGGTGGGGCGTTTCTTGAAGTTGTAGTTGGCTTATGAGGACTTTGTTTTGCTCCTCCTCCATATGGGTGGCTTGCTGCGTTCATAGTCACACCTCGAACAACTGGCCATTTTTTAGCTTTAGAACGGTATGCGTGGTGTGCATTCCCTGCTTTTAGGAACGGTTTGTCTGTTCTTCCGCCTCCAGCAACTACCCCAATAGTGCAAAGGCAATTTTGATTGAAAAACTTAGTCTTTTTTGATCGAAATAACAATTCAATATTATTCCCTATTCTATTTCTTACAATCGCGGCTACTCCAGACGCTCTCGCAAATTTACCACCATCTTGGGGAGTTCCTTCAATATTGAAAACTAGAGTTCCTATAGGGATTTTTCTCAAAGGTAAGATGTTTCCTACTTTCACTTCTTGACCGTATCCAGTTTTAGATTGTAAAAATTCTTGTCCTTCATATACACCCTCTGGAGGAAGCCAAAGACTTTTTTCACCATCTTCGTACTTTATCCTAGCTATTGGAGCTCCTCTTCCTGGTGCGTGAACGAATTCAATTACTTTAAATTTTATCAATTTCTCATTCTTTTTGAAGGGACGATATTTAACTTCTCCCACATGTCGATGACTAGGAGATCGGGCCCACAAGTGACCGTATCCTTTCCTTTGAGCTAATATTCGCTTTCCCATAAGGTTCACTTATTATATCGAATTAGTAATATCTAATTATTAAAAGTTTAAATTTTTTATGATTTTAAAAAGAATTTATTGATTTTTAAGAATAAATTAGGAATTAGATTATAGCTTTTTATTTCTTAATAACTCATCAATATTGTAATTAAATGCGATAGGAATTTCTCTTTCTACAAATTCACCGGCAATATTAGTCAACAATAAATTTTTAATTTCTTTTGAATCACTAGTCTGCCCTAACACCCATCCTAATTTTACATATCCAACTTCTGGTAATAGATTTCTCCCAGGTATAACACCTAAATCTTGAAGTTCTCTTCCTGTTGAGTAGACATTCATCCCAACATAACCGTGAATCGTTTGCGTCGTCATAAGGATTGTAATTTTTTCTTGTATTGCTCTTTCTATTGAATTGTATATATGGGTACTGACGTGACCAAGACCTGTTCCAGCAAATACTATTCCTTTATAGTTTTTATCTATGTAAAATTCAATTTGTTCATTTTCCATACCGGGATAAAAATATACGAGAGCGACTTTTTTCTCGAAGTTTGTTTCGATTGTCGTTTCAGATTCATTTCGTTTCCTATAGTTATTTTTAAACATTTTTATCTTTCTATCTCTTACCAGCCCTAACGGAATATTATCAATAGTACGAAATGTCTCTCTTACCGAGGAATGCATTTTTCTTACAGCCGTACCCCTATGAATTAATCCATAATCATGTGAAGGAGAGCCTAGCATAGAAACTACAACCTCAGCAAGATCAGAAGTAGCTACAGTAGCTGCGTTTATCAGGTTTAATGCTGCATCGGAAGAAGGACGATCCGAGCTTCTTTGGCTCCCTGTTAACACAACTGGAATAGACAAATCTTTTAACATGAAAGCTAAAGCGGCACTAGTAAATGACATAGTATCGGTTCCATGTCCAATTATAACCCCATTAATACCAGAATCTACGGCTTGTTTAACTTTTTCTGCTAATTTTTGCCAATATTCAAATTTCATATTTTCTGATAAAATCTCGAAAACGATTTCACAATCAACGTTACAAATTTCAGCCAGTTCAGGAACAGAACTATACAACTCGCTGGGAGTAAAGGAAGGTATAACGGCACCTGTCGTATAATCTAATCTTGAAGCGACCGTCCCTCCAGTTCCTAGTAATTGAACCTTAGGTAAGGCTTCATTATATGGAAATTGTTTTTCTGGAAATTTGTAGTTTGCTTCTCTTTTTCCGATTTTTTTTATAATTTTTATATCAGAGACATTTATTCCAACGTTATAGTTGTTTTCAAGCTTGATTTCAATAAAATCTGGAGCAGAGTATTCGCTTCTAGGCATTACTATTCCTTCTAATTGTGTCTTATTTGTAGTAATTTGAATGATATCCCAGATTTCTATTTTATATTTCTTTAAAACATCTATAGATTTACCTTTATACCCTTTTAGCTTATCTTCCACTTATTTCATCTCCTTTAATTTGTTGAGGATCTGCACCTTCAATAGTTTAGAAACGATCTCGCCATCTATTTTACCACGTACTTTTTCCATTACTTCTCCCATTAGTGGTCCCATAGATCTCATTCCTCTTTCTTTAATGATATCTGAGTTTTTATTTACGATTTCACTTATTATTATTTTTAAATCTTCAACTGAAAGAGTTTCAAAATGGAGTTTCTCGATTGATTGTTCGATAGAAAGATTTGGAGAATCTGCTTTTAACCTCATTATATCTTCGATTGCTTCCTTTCCAATGTTTTCATTTTTCAATTCTTGGAAGATTTTTTTATAATCATCATCAGTTATATTTTCTATACTTTTTCCTTCACGCTTGATAGCTTTTGCTTTATTTAGCAAAGTATTTAAGACAATCGAAGGTTTCTCGGGATAGATTTCGATTAAACTATCAAATAAAGTGAGTTTCCCTTTAAAAATTAAATCTTTAATAGAACTCTGTTCAACTTTATACTTTTTAGCATAATCTGCAATTATATCCCAAGGATAATGAGGTAAAGTGTTTTGAATTTTTTTAATTTCTTCAGCTGTATTCATAATAGCTTGAGAATCCGTATCCGGGTATAATCGTGCTCCACCGTGTAATTCTCTCAAAAACTCTGTAGTTCCATTTTCAAGAGCCTTTCTTGTTTCAGGCGGAACACCTTTAAAAATGTACTCAATACGAGTAATAATTATATCTGCTGCTTTATTAAGTTCTTTCTTAGTTCCCAGAATTAAAACGAAACAATCAAATTCTTTCGAATTCAATTTATTCTGAATCTTTTGGATATCATCTTTAGATAAATTATAACTTTCTAAATTTTCGTCAGAGTGTATTATCCCCTTTAATCCTGAAATAACTTTGACTTTACTGCTTACTTCGGTACCAAATCTATAATCTTCCATTAACTCTTTTCCAAAAATACCCTTAAAACCTTTAAAATTGAAACCATAGAGGCTTTTTCCAGATTTTAAGCCACTTGCTACGAACTTAGATTTAGTTTTTGCCATCAAACTTGTTAAATCTATAGGTCCTTTAGGGATGTCTTTTTCACTTACTTTTCGATTTTTTAGTTCTTCTCTGATCTCTATCAGGCCAAGCTGACGTGAGATTTCATGGTTAATCAGTAGGGGTATCCAACTCAATTTTTGAACTCCTTTAATTTCAATCCTGGTTCCAGATTTAATGCTTACATTGACATCTTGTCTAATTGAGCCAAGCACCTTTTTCACATTGGTCATCCATAATAACAACCCAATTCGTTCAGCACAATCTCTACATTCTTCAGGAGTATTTATATCCGGTTTAGTTGTTACTTCTACTAAAGGAATTCCTAGACGATCTAATCTGTAAAAATTAGTTTTATTTTCAGTTTTTATTTTCCTCGCAGCTTCTTCTTCTAAGCTTAAGATGTCAATTCTGATCTTTTTACCGTTCTTTAATGTTAAATAACCATCAGTTCCTAAAATCATCGTGCGTTGAAACCCAGAAGGAACACTTCCATCAAGATAATTTTTCCTACTTACATGCATCTCTTCAATAATATTTGCGTTAAGAAGTAACGCTAATTCTAATGCAATTTTTCTAGCTTCCTCGTTACAGGAAAACGGGGGAGTATCGTCTAACTCATACGTACAAATTACATCATTATAACCTTCATAAATGATCGTCTTACCTTTTTTATATTCCGTTAGCATAGCAGTATCAAATGTTCCCATTTCTCCCAAAACAGGTCTCATATACCTCTTTGTATTAAAATCTGGCGGTCTAGTTCCTTGAAGTTTACTTGGGCATCTACAAAACAGTTTAGTTTCTGTATCAAGCTGTTGATGAATTTCTAAGCCGCATATTAATCCTAATTCTTCATAATCGAACTTGTACATAATAAATCATTTAATAATAATATACTACTACTATGAACTGTTTAATTCATTTTATAATTTGAATATATTGTATGGAAGATCAATAAATTAGTTTTAAATCTAAATAATTACAATTATACTTAGTTAATCCTTGGTATCTAGAAAAGATTAATCAATTAAAGGTTTTGAGACATAATTTCCATCAAGAGTGTAACCAAGCTCATAAAACCAATCTCTCACACCTATACCGCTGATTACAGCTAACTTTTTAGAATTAAAATCTTCAAGAGCAATTTTTTCGGCATTTTCCATCAACAATTTTCCAAAACCTCGATGTTGAAGTTGTGTCTTCCTATTAGGTTTTTTGTCTGTAGGGACTAATTCACCTACGACTTTCACTTCCCTTACGACCATTGTTTTTCCATCATTCAATTCGTGTCTATGAGCATATTCTGAAGGTTTTCTTAATCTCAAGTATGCTACAAGATAATCTTCCTTTTTATTTTCATAAGATAAAAATATTTCTTGTCCATTCGAAGCGTCATAATCATAACGATACAATTTAATATCTTCAAATTTGTTTTCATCGATAGCTACAGATTTTTTAGCAATTCCATATTCTCGACATCTAATGCAATTACATTTTAAATTAAGTTCTTCTAACCTTTTATGTACTAATTGTCTTAAATTGCTTTTTTTACATCCAGCTTCAATAAGATCTGCAGGTATATCTCTCATAATCCTCTGAATTCTCATATAAGAAGGAATTTGTTGTTTTACATTGGCTAATAAATCAACTAATTCATTTATTGAATATGGTGTAAATTCCCCTGCTCTCCACCAGTCGTATAATTTAGTTCCTTTAATAACTACACATGGGTAAATTTTTAACATATCTGGACGATAATCTTGAGAAGAAAATAAATGTTCAAACATTTCTAGATCTTTAGAGCAGTCAGAACCAGGTAAATTAGGCATAATATGAGTATTTATTTTTAAACCAGCGTCTTTTGCGATCCTTATAGCATTGATACTGTCTTGGGAGGTGTGTCCTCTATTCACTATTTTATAAATCTCGTCTAATACGGTCTGAATTCCAATTTCTACCCTTGTCGTTCCATAATTAAGCATCATGTCTACATATGGCTCTGTGCAATAATCAGGTCGAGTTTCAATTGTCAATCCTATTAGCCTTCTTTTTGAGTTTTCTGCAATTCTTTTTATTTCCTCTAAATTAGCAGCTCTCCTCTCTACGACTCCTTCATACGCCCCTCTGATGAATTCCTCTTGATAGTCGATAGGTGAGGATAGGAACGTACCTCCCATGCATACTAAATCAATCTTATCTACATTATGACCTATTGCCTCTAAATCTTTGATTCTACTCTGCACTTGTTCATAGGAGTCATAATTATTATGTATAGATCTCATCGCAGCCGGTTCACGACCTGTATACGATTGAGCTACTTTTTGATCTGGTTGAGAATCTTGCCCGGGACAGTAAACGCAGTTTCCAGGACAAGGAAGAGGTTTTGTCATAATTGCTATAACAGACACGCCTGAAATCGATCTAGTTATTCTTCTCTTTAAAAGTTGTATAATAACTCCTAATTCCTCTTCAGTAGCATGGTGTAAGATTTGAGCGTTCTTAATAACCTTATGATAATTATATTTCTTTCCAAATTTCCCTTTTAAGTTCGTGATTTTTTGCCGGGGAAAGTTAGGATGAATCATTAAATAGTCAATAATTTCCCTTGAAATCCTTTTGACTGTTTCCGAATTTGTTAATTCATTCATTCTATAAGATATATTATGTAGAGAGTGAAAAAAATGCTTTTCTTTTTAATTTCATAAATAGTTTTTTTTAAATTGAGTTTTTCTTTCCAGAAAAATCTCTCTTATATTGGCCAAAATCTTTTATTTCTGCTAAAGATTTTGAACTAAAAACGGGCCCGTCATTACATACTAATAATCCAATGGGGTCTAAAACACATAATCCGCATAATCCGCATCCACATCTCATAATCCTTTCAAGGCTTGCATATAATTCAATTTTTTTTTCTTCACAAATTTGGAGAATTTTATACATCATTATTTCGGGGCCGCAAGTGAAAACGATCGTGTTTTTAATTTCTTCTGTATTTAAGTTCTCAATAATTTTCTCAAATAAATCGGTTGTGACTCCTTTTTCACCGAAGCTTCCATCATCAGTGCAGAAAAATAAATCTAATTCCTTTTTTTGGTAGTCAAGGAATTCATTTACAAATATTACTTCGGTTTCTTCTTTCGCACCTAAAATCAATTTAAATTTTCGACCCATTTTAATAAGTTCAGTGGCCAAAAATCTTAAAGGAGCCATTCCAATACCTCCTCCAATTAAAAATATGTTCTTATTTGTTTCTTGAGGAATTTTAAAAAAGTTACCTAAAGGTCCACGAACTCCGATATAGTCCCCAACCTTAAGTTTGTGAATAGAATCAGTACATTCTCCTATATTTTTAACAGTTATTGCCCACTCTCCATTATTTTTATAGGAAGATATTGACATTGGAATTTCATCAACGCCAGGTACCCAAATCATTACGAATTGTCCAGGTTTCGGGATATTTGTATTGTGTCTATCAAAAATGAGTGTTTTTACCCCATCACACTCATTTAAGATTTTTTTAATTTTCACTGTTTCAATCATATTGTTAGTCAAAATCGGGAACCTCTTGAGTTTCAAATTCATGTGCCAAACCTTTTAACTGAGAAATTGAGCTATAATCATTATCCGTAAGAAACTTTTTTAACCCGTTAATAATACCAGTAATAATTTCTACCCCCTGATATAAAGCAGTCCCAATTTGAACCGCAGAAGCCCCCACTAGAATAAATTCTATAACATCTTCCCAATTTGAGGCCCCTCCACATCCGATTATAGGAATTTCTAATAATTTGTACAAATCATAAACCATTTTTACTGCAATTGGATGTATTGCATTTCCTGAAAGTCCTCCACTTCCGTGTGACAAAATCGGCCTTTTAGTATTAATATCGACTTTCATAGCAGCAAGGGTATTAATGGCTACTACAGCATCAGCTCCCCCGTTCTGAGCTGCTAAAGCGATCTCACCTAGATTAGTCACATTGGGATTTAATTTGACAAATAGTGGTACCTTAAGCTCCTCTTTCATTGATTTAACAATAGAGAATGTAAGATTTTTATCAATACCTATGCTAGAAACCTCAGCGTGAGGACATGAAATGTTTATTTCTATAGCATCAGCCCCTGCTAGTTCTGCTTTTAATGCCACACTAATATAAGATTCGATAGAATCTCCAAACACACTTACTATTAACGGAAATTTAAATTTCTTTAATTCTGAAATTTCTGTGATAAAATTATTTATTCCCGGATTTCCCAATCCTACACTATTCAAAAATGTACCTGGATAGACTTCGATAATTGAAGGATTTTTATATCCCTTTCTTGGTTTTGGACCTATTGATTTAGTGGTTATAGCGCCTACTCCTGCGTCAACTAACCTTTTCATTGTAGAATAAGAAACTCCTAAAATGCCAGAAGCTAAAATTAAAGGAGAATTTAATTTTAACTCCGAAATATTTAGTTCAAGCATTTAACTCAGAAAAGTTCATTAAAATTCTTTAATAGGTATATATATATAATAATATAAATTGTTATTTGAGAATTTTTAGAATGGTAAGTGTTTAGATTAATGAGATGTTTTATTATTGATACTTTAATGGGAATATATGCTACTGATGATGGAGGGAATTTCCTTAATTATATTAATTTCTTAAGCGATATTCAAAAATCTATAGAATTTTATAAATCATTAAATAACGATATGCTTTCTGAAGAATACTCAGACTTCATGAATGAGCTAAAAAATACTGGTTTTGATGATTTTGTATTTGATAATAAGAAATTAAAAGAACTAACAACGCAGTGCTTAGGATTTACAGCTTCCTTCGAAAAATATTCTTTAGAATTTAAAAATTTCCGCTTTAATTTAAGGGATCAATTAAATAAAATTGGTTTTACAAAAACTCGAGACGAGATTCTTTTATTCTTTAAGAAAGTTGAAGAACAATTAATCAAAGATAAAGTTAGTCAGTTTGGGAGTAAGGGAGATGTAGAAATCGTTCAGATCATAGAGACTTTGGATATTCTTAAAAAATCTATAAGTTTGTTCTCAAGTCGCATGAGAGAATGGTATGGTTTACATTTTCCGGAATTAACAGATAAATTTATCGAAGAAAATATCCTTATTGCAAAATTAATTACAATTTTAGGAAAACGAGATAATTTTACTTATGAAAAGATCGACCAGGAGTTCAGTTTTAAGGAATCGAGAATTAATCTGTTGCAAAATTTAGCATCCAGTTCAATGGGAGCGGATATTGAAATTAGTATAATTAAAAAATATGCTCATGAAATTCTATCCTTGGACGATTTTAGGCAAGAGTTAGAGGATCATTTAGATATGTTGATGGAACAAGTTGCTCCAAATCTCTTTGCTTTAGTTGGAGGTTTAATTGGGGCGAAACTAATAGCAAAGGCGGGAAGTTTAAAAAAATTAGCATTTATGCCGGCTTCGAGGATTCAGCTCTTGGGAGCTGAGAAAGCTTTATATAGGTTTCTTAAAACTGGCGAAAAACGCCCAAAACACGGATTGATTTTTCAATGGAACCAAATCCGAGGAAGTAAGCCCTGGAATCGCGGAAAAATTTCTCGAGTGATCTCAGGAAAGATTGGAATTTCAGCAAAAGTAGATTTTTTTGGAGGAGAATTTGTAGCTGATATGCTTTCAAAGGATATAAACGAAAAAATTCTAGAAATTGAGAAGAAATATCCTAACCCTCCACTTAAAAAAAGTGAACCTAAAAGTAAGATTAGTTCGAGTAAAAAACAAATGTATAAAAAAAAAAGGAGGTAATGGTAAATTGAGCAATATTAATATAAGAGCCCATCCAAAATTTTCAAATGTTTATATCTCAGGAGTACCCAATAATCTAAAACTTTATTCTAAGAACTTAGTTCCAGGTAATAAAGTATATGGAGAGAAATTAATTACTTTTAAAGGAGAAGAATACCGAGAATGGGACCCCTTTAGAAGCAAATTAGCTGCGATGATATTAGAAAAGCCTTCGTTAGAATTCTTATCGAAGGATTTAAATTGCTTGTATTTGGGTGCATCCTCTGGAACCACAATATCTCATCTTTCGGACATTGTTTACAATGGAGTTATTTACGGAGTCGAATTCGCTGAGCGTAGCATGAGACAATTGATTCAAAACAGCGATAAAAGAAAAAATATCATTCCTATCTTAGCTGATGCTAATTTTCCCGAAAGCTATGCTAATTGTATTTTTACTCTTATTGATCTCGTTTATCAAGACATCGCTCAACCTAATCAAGCAGAAATAGCCATTGAAAACTGTAATTACTACCTAAAAGATAATGGAACTTTAATACTCGCTATAAAATCCCAATCAATTAACAGCGTTCAAAAATCAGAAAAGATTTACAGCCAAGAAAAAAGAATTATAGAAAAAGCGGGCTATATAATTATTGACAGCATTAATATCCACAATTTCGCTGCAAATCACATTATTCTAACGGTTCAGAAATAAATATGTATAAAGAATTTTATTACTCATTTAGTTACTAAACTCAATTCATAAAATCAGTTATTTTAGTGTTAAATAATTCTTCTCTGACGATCTTTTTGGTAGTTTCCCACGATTTTCTTGCGAAATGAGGGACCTTCTTCTTTTCTCTTATCCATTCTCGTAGAAATTCTATGGATTGTATATCAGAAGGGTATCCTGAGCCTAATTCTCCGTATTTTTTTTTTAGATCTTCAATAATATTATCTCTCAAATCCTTAGCTATAATTGAACTGGCTGAGACTACTGGGAATAGATCATCAGCTTTGTGCTTAGAAATAATTTTCTTAGGTGAATAATTTAATTGCTTTAAAATAGATTTTTTAAATCTTTCTTCATTGACATCAGCAGCGTCTATATATATAACATCCGGCTTTAACTCATTGAGGATCTCTGCCATTTTAATTTCTTCAAGTCTATTTAGTGTAATTCTTTTTTCTTCTCTTGCATCGATTTCTTGAGCATTAACTATTATTGTTTTATAACTTTCACAATTTTGTTTTATTAATTTTGCTAATTTAGAGCGTTGTTTTGCTGATAATTTTTTTGAATCCTTTACTCCTATTTCACTTAAGATCTTTAATTTTGATTCAATAAAACAGACACCACAGATAACCATTGGACCTAAGACAGGCCCTCTTCCCGCCTCGTCAATACCACAAATTATTTCTCGCTTAATTACCTGATTCTTGGATGAGGTCAATAAATTCCGCTTCGTCGTCAACTTTTTCTAGATTTCTAATTTTTACAATAGGAATTTTAATTTTCTTTAATGAGTCGGGTATTTTTATGTCATTATTTACAATAAAAAGAGAATTTGTGTGAAATACTTCTGTAAACATCTTCAAACATTTAAAACTAAGTTCGTTGATTTTTTTATCTTCTTCAGAAACTCCTGAAAAAAGTGGATAAAAACTATGTTCATCTTTCTCGTCGGGTGTATTTGAATAGAGAGACAATTTGAACGGAATTGGACTTTTTCTGTACCAATAGGAACTAATTCCAATATCGTCTAAGACTTCTTGAAGATGAGATTCAAAAGGATTTAAATCAATCTCTTCCCGAGTTTCTTTCTTATCAATTTCAAATTTGAAGTTCCATTCAAAGAGATTTATTTTCCTGAAAATATCTTGATTGTCTAGAATCTCTGAGATTTTATTTGCAATTGATTCTGAAGGGCGCATACTTTCGTTTTCATAAGCACAGATTGTTCTTTTTGCAAGACCTAGCAATTCTGAAAGCTCTTTTCGTGATAGTGAGCGCTTTTCTCTCAAAAGTTTCATTATATTACCATTTATAAACATTACTCCGCCTCCTCTCCTCGCTAATATGTGAGGATATAAATCTTTACTAACTAAGTTTTCTAAAGTTGTTAAAGTTATAAACGGTAGCCCTTCTCGTATATAAATTGTATTATCTTCTAATTCTTGATAACGGTTTCTAATTCCAATCAGTAGAGGTTTTGATTTTAATAATAAAGACAGGGATTTAATATCGTCAATAATATCAGCGCTTAAGTTATCAATATTTTTGAAAATTTTGACACTAAAAATATTGCCATTCTTTTTTACCAATAAATCAAAACAAAATTTATTCTTTTTATCGGTAAAATTGTCTAGGAGAAATGTTTCATAATTGTTTTTTGTTAACAAATTATCAATTCTTTCAAGTATAGTCCCAGTCATATATTCCCATTATTTTAAAAGATATATAATCTAATAAAATTTTTTCATTTTGAAATTAAGCATAGAAAAAATTAATTAAATCGCTAGAAAGGATTCATTTGATAAATGTAAAGCGTTCCTACTTCTTTATTCGATTGTAAGATTAAGGAAATTAGAATCTGTAATTATTCCTATGAATACTTTATTTTCTTTAACTAAAACTGCAGGATAATTTAAAAGTAAACTAGAAATATCTTTTACGTTCCAATTTTTATCTACTTCTGGAAAAGGCAGTTCTTTAACATCGGTAACTTTTAAATTTAATATTACAGGATCATCAGTTATGTACTTTTGAATTCTTTTTGAAGTAATACTTCCGTAATTTTGGTTGTTTTCTAAAATTGGTAACTGAGAGATGTTATATTTTGTCATAAGTTCCACAGCATCTCTTACAGTTGATTGCGGCTTAATAAATATAATCTTGGGAGTTAATATATCTTTCGCGTGTTTTTTAGATCTTTTTCTGGATCTTTTTTCGTTCTCTAAGAATTCGTAAATCATTTTAAACTTGGAATATGGAGGATCCATCGTTCCATTTTCTATTCTCGATATCGTAGATTGGGATAATTTTAATTCTTCTCCCAGTTCTTTTTGACTTATGTTTAGGCTTTTTCGCAGATTTTTGATCTGAGAAAAATCTGGTAGTACTTCCATTTTAAAATGCGTAAAACTTATTTAGTATAATTTAAGAGCATATTTCATGCAAAGTATGCATATTATTATCAATAATTATTTATAAATACCATTAATTTAAAGATACATAATTAAAATAACTATTTATATAATTAACATAGAGTTTATTCAAAATGTTGATAATTTCACAAGCGAATTTTTTACCTATTGAAAAAAGTGAATTTCCAGAAATTTGCGAAAGAAAGGGTGTTGGCCACCCAGATAGTGTGTGTGACGCTGTTGCTGATGCGTGTTCCAGAGCACTTTGTGTGTACTACTTAGAAAACTTCGATCGCGTTTACCATCATAATGTTGATAAAGCAGCATTGGTTGGAGGAACAGCTAAACCACAGTTTGGTGGAGGAATGATAATTCAACCTCAATATTTTTTAATTGTAGGTAGAGCAATACATCAAATACTCACCGAATGCGGAACTGAAAATAAATTAGAGTATGTCCCAGTTGCGACTATATGTCTAGATACTCAAAGAATTGAGCTTTCTAAAATCTTTAGAAACCTCGATCTAAATAGGGACATACAATTTGATTATGCTGTCAGGCCAGGCTCTATTGATCTGACCGGAGTTTTTGATGAATCACACCACACAGATGATATACCTCTTGCGAACGATACTAGTTTTGGTGTAGGATACGCACCTTATTCCGATGTAGAAAAAATTACATTAGAAGCCGAATACTTATTAAATTCCGATAGCTTTAAGGCTAAATGTAAAGGATCGGGAGAGGACATCAAAGTTATGACTGAGCGGTTAGGGAATAAGGTAGGAATTACTGTTGCAGCTGCGATGGTTAGTAAATATATCAATGATACTGATGAATATATTAACTACACAACTCAAATTAAGGACGCGATCTTAGATTTAGCAGCAAAAGTAATCCCAGAACGCGAAGTTTCTTGTCAAGTAAATGTTGGAGATAATGTAGAGAAGGGTTTAGTGTATCTTACTATAACGGGAACATCCGCTGAAGCAGGAGACGATGGCGAGGTTGGAAGAGGAAATAGATCAAACGGCCTAATAACCCCGTGTAGACCAATGAGTCTGGAAGCAGTATGTGGAAAAAATCCGATAAATCACGTAGGTAAATTATATAACATCTTAGGTACTGAAATGAGCAGAGAAATCTACAAAAGAGGAGAAGGAGACATTTTAGAAGTGCATGTAAAGCTTTTATCCCAGATTGGACGCCCTATTACGGATCCTTGGGTGAATTCAATAGAATTAATCCCTGCTGATAATGTAAATTTTGCTAGCATTGAAAAAATAGCAACGGAAGTATCTGCAGAAATGTTAAGCAAGGAGTATACTATTGACCTTAGAAAGCGGCTAATCGCGGGAGAAGTTCAAACTTTTTAAGTTTTTAGAATTGATTAGTAAAATTTTTTTTATTCTTTTTGTATTAAGTATTAAGAATCATTTATTGTTTATGTTAACATTTTTTTTTCATTAAAGAATTTGAACTAAATAAATAAAAGTGAACCGAATTTGGGATTAGACAAGTGGATAAAACCCGAGGAAACAAAATCTAAAAAGAAGATTGATAAACAAGAAAACGATTCTAAGCCGAAGGATGAACAAATAGATAAACAAATATCAAAAATTAGGAAATTCGATCTTACTTGTTCAAACGCAAAATGTAAATATAAAAAGACAATAATGAAGAAAACATTATCAGAAAAAGATAAAGTTTGTCCTAGATGTAAAATGGAAATGAAAATCAAGTAAAAATTAATTAGAGATATCTTGTTCACGAATTTTCTTATCTGGAAGATTCTGAATATCGAATTCTCTTTCACAATTTGGGCAAGTGTTTTCAGGTTTACTGTATTTCAAGATTAAATAAAGGAAAAATCCAATACCCGCAGTTAAGATCACTGCAAAACAGAGTAACTCATGGTAGCGATGTTCAAAATTTTTCCTTCTAAGTATGACTTCTGCTTCACAAGTCGGACAAAAAACCGTATGTTTCCCCGTTTCTATCAACTGAAATTTATTATTTCTATGATAATTAAATAGGTCATTTGTTATTTATTTATTTTTTGTTATTTAGGAAAGTGTGGCTAATAGACGAATGATCTAATTTTTAGACTAAAAATTATTAATGTTAAGTTTTATATCATATGTAATATCTTCTTAAAAATAATTATATTAAAATTGAATAGGTCAAATAATAATGCCAATATGTTATCATTGTGGAACTGAAGTCTCCGAGTCGTTCCATTGTACTAAGTGTGGTCAATCTTATTGTTCGTTCCATAAAGATCCTATTGATCATGAGTGTAATATTGTTATTGAAAGTATAAATTTCAGACCGCAACAAACAATGGAAATGTCACCATCATATATTACTCCAACTCAAGCTATACCTCAGGATATATCACAAAGCACAATGCAAGACGGTTTGATTCGAGGAACCAGCGATGGAACTTATACCTGGTATCGACAAGAACAAGCAGTCCCAGAAAATGCTTTCGATCCAGATTCAGGTATTAATTTTAAAGGCATTTTATTAGCGCATAAATCAGAATTTCTTCATTTCATAATTGGATGCACATTAATTTTCTTAATAGGGCTAATTTCTTTTTACAATCAAATTATTAGTTCTGGTTACATATGGGCTCTTTTCATGATTGCAGGATTCTATATGACGGCTTTTCTTTTCCACGAATTCGGACATCGTCAAGTAGCGGTACATTTTGGACTTCAAACGAAGTTTAGATTACTTACTTTTGGGATGCTTTTGACAGTGTTGAGTCTAATAATGGGTTTTATAAGTTTAGTTAGTTCTTCAGCTACTTTTCCAATGTTAGCTTTACCCGGTGCTGTTGTAGTTTTAGGATTAGACAAAATAAACAAAAAAACTGGACTTTGTAAAGCTGCGGGGCCGTCAGTTAATTTGGTTTATGGTTCGATTTTATTAATTGTATCACTTCTTATACCTAAAATGTTTTACCCATTGAACTATTTTATTGGTTATGCTGCATATTTCAATTTTATGCTGGGAGCATTCAACATGATTCCAGTTGGAATATTGGACGGACAAAATATTTGGAAGTGGAATAAACGAGTTTACATTGGCTTAATAGCTTCATTGGGGATATTATTAGTAATAACCTTGTTTTTAACTAATTCACCCGTAGGAATATATTTCTAATTCTCTTGAAATTTGATGTGATTTTAAATTTGGGTAGAAAATATTAAAAAAAAATATGAAGGATCAAAGTTTATTGAGAATAATATTGAAGATTTTAGGAAAAAAAGCAATAAAAAATAATTAGTATTCCCAACTATAAGTATAATCCATGACATTTTGCGAACATTGTGGTGAAAAAATAAATTTTTTACCGTTCAAATGTAAGTATTGCGGTGGATCGTATTGTAAAGAGCATCGTTTACCTGAAAATCATCAGTGTACTTTTGAACTAAAAAATATTCCGAGAATAACTTCAAATCTAAGAGAAGCGCCAGCAAAAAAAGGTTATTCGCGTGGAACTTCAAGAAGTTTTAAGAAATACATGAAAAGACAGGACAAGCAAAAGCAGAAAACCATTAAACTTTATAAAAATGATAATGTCAAACGATTACAAAATAATACAACGACTTATTTACTTATTACTATTGTTGTAATGTCTATTGTTGGTACGGTATTTCCATTGTATTTAACCTTAAGTAGACTCAGTTTTTTAGATTTTTGGTTGTGGACATTTCTTACATCGATTTTTGTAAATTACTCACCTGGTATATTTGGATTATTCATTTTATTACTCCTTATGATTTTCTTTTACGTTCTAATTAAAAACCTTGAAAGGGCTTTTGGAACAAAATTTTTAATTCAATTGTACTTGATATGTGCTTTATTTTCAGGATTAGTTTATTTTATTTTATGGCTTATATCGGAGATGTTCTTAATACCTTCTGGATATATTATAATTGTTCCTTATGGATTAGCTTCGGGTGCTTTATTAGGCGTTATATGTTTTACGATATTTATGAATTGGAACCGTGTAATGACATTTTTAATCTTTTTTATACCAATAAGGATGAAAGGAAGAACCATTATAATATTTTTAATACTCATAAAACTAATTCCAGGATTATTGTTTGCAATTGGAGATCCTTCTGCCTTAATAATTTATCTTCCCGATTTGGGAGGACTCTTCGCTTCATATCTTGTTTATAATTATAAATTTAAAAATCGGTAGTTATTTGTAATTTTGTTATAACTTAAATCCGAAAAAAATATCAACGAATAAAAGCTATTTTTTTTATTATTATGACTAATTTATTAATTAAGTGATACAAATGCCGGAAGAAGAATTATCTAAAATTATTGAATTGAATGAGGATTTAATTGAAAACAACGAGAATTTAGCAGCTCAAAATAAGGATATACTATTAAAGTATAATATTAGTTCTTTTGACATTGTTGGTGCTATTGGAGCTGGAAAAACAGCGCTTTTAGAATCAATTTCTAAGAGGATTTCTAAAAATAAGAGAGTATTAGTAATAAATGGAGATGTAACTACGAGAATCGACGCGGATCGTATAGAGAAACATGGTGTAAAAACCATCCAGGTAAATACCGGAAGGGAATGTGCCTTAAATTCTTATCACATATCTCAAGTAATAAAGAATTCCGATTTAAGTAAGTTTGATGTAATTTTTATAGAAAATGTAGGGAATCTGATATGCCCTTCAGATTTTATCTTAGGCACTGATAAGAGAATAGTTGTCGTGTCTATTACGGAAGGACCTTGGGTTATTCGAAAGCATCCGATGCTATTCAAATTTTCCGACATAGCTGTTATTAACAAAGTTGATCTTATCGATGTTATAGACGTAAATGTTGAAGAGATGATTAGCGATGCACTAGAAATAAATCCGAATATGAAAATATTTACAACCAGTGCAGTAACAGAAGAAAACATACCCGAATTAATAACCGAGTTATTCTCCGATTAACAAATATAAATTAGTAATAGATTGGTTAAATTAAAAATAAAAGCAAATGAAGATAATATTAATAATAAAATAATATTTTTAGTGAAGGTGTTGATTTATCAGTTTAAGACAATATAATACAGAATTAGGATTACTTATTGATAAGATTGTTAAAGTTTATCTAGAAAAAGACAAATTCTTTGTTGGTCAGTTAAAAGGAGTTTCAGAAGATTCTAACCTTATTTTAACAAATGTTAAAAATGAAAAAAACAAAATTTTCCCTAAAATTTTGATTAGGAGTTCCTATTATCATTATGTAACGGTAGAAGAAGAACCCTTTCCAATGCAAGGATTAGCGGATAGAATTGCTACCATATTTTCTAAAGGACATGTAAATTATATTGAAGATCAAAATATTATTTCCATTTTAAACGGGAAAATTATAGTAAATGAGGATGGAGTGAGAGGTACTGGCCCTTCAGCTGATCGCGTAAAAAAGATTTACGAACAATTTAAAATTGATTTAGAAAAGGAATAATTTTGATACCTTTTTTTTTTATTTAATCGACATGGTTTTTTGCAGAAAATGCTTCTAAGAGGTTTTTTAAATCTAAATCTTGAAGTACATTTTTTAACAGTGCTTTTCCCAACGGAGTAACTCGTAGAATTTTCTGATCTTCAAATTTTCTTAAATAATCATTTTCGATTAAAAATTCTACATCGGATGTCCAAACTTCCTTAAAAATCTCTTCCAAATCCTTGATTTCTAAATTTTCATCTATTTCTTTGCTGAGTGCCAGAATTAGTGCTAAAGTACCATATTGAGAGGGTAATACGTTATCGTCTTTACCTTCAGATGTTAAAACATAAAAAACTTGATCTAAAAACTTCGATTTAATAAATTCAAAGCCAATATTTTGTAGATTAAAGTAAACAGCACTTATAATTTCTTCAAATTCGAAATTTTTACTTAGTATCCTCAAATCTTCCTCTCGAATCATTTTTTGAGGGCTAGTTAATACTATTTTTGCTATGTTTCTTACTGCTTCTTCAAAATTATCATTTTCCATATTCTCATCCTCTCTTCTATACTTTAATTAGTTTTAGGTTATTAATCTCATTTTTTAATTCTAAATTTGACATAAGAAAAATTAATTTATACTTAGTCAATTTATCGTTTGCTTCAAATATTGGTAGAATTTTTCTAATAGTTCTATAAATGGAACCACCTTTATTGTAAATTTTAGGAATAAACAGGTTTGAGAAAAAAATATTATCATGCTCTAAGAGTACTCCAGTTGAGATGAAAAAACTAACAATAAAAAAAATTTTCTCAGGAGTGGTTAGTTCTTCAAAGCTTACGTTTTCTTTGTTATTTCTAATGAATTTTGTTTTTAGAAAAAGAGAAGTATTGGTATCATTAATAAAGAGAAGAAAATTCATCTCAACGTTAATTTCCTTTAAAAAATTATTTAAAATTCCTTCAAGATCTTTGACAATGTCCTCAAAAAAATTATACTTCTCAAAAATTAGTGTAATTTCTTTTTCATTTTTAGGAATATTAAAGTTTTCATTACTGTTTCTTAGGAGTTCATCGATTTCTTTCAATTTTTCAATACTTTCTTTTAGATTTCTAGGATTATCTGCACTAAAGAATTTATCTGGAATAGAAATTGCTTCTAATTCTGAATTTTTTCTTGAAATATCCTTCTCAATTTCTCGTGAAAGTCTTACGGGAGTTTTTAGTATATCTTTAATCTCTTTAAAACGGGTTTCATCATTATCGCTAATTTCTTTTTCGTATTCAATTTGCAGCATTCTTATTCTATTCTCGTCGTCTTTAATCGAGGTTAAGATTTCCTCATAATCATTTTTGTAAATATCGTAATGAGGTGTTAATCTCCCTAGTTCTTCTTTGATCTGCTTTGATCTTGACTTAATTTGATTAATTTCATATTGAGTCTCTTTTGCTTTTTTCTGGAGAGCTCTAATCTTTTCTGAGTTAGTCAGATTATCAATAATACCTAATTTTAACAGTGAGTCATTTTCTTGTTTATTAGTCGAACCTTCTATTTGTCTAGTAATTCGATTAATTTGGTTGAAACAAGATTTCTTGATTTGCTTAAGTTCCCGAATATTATCATCTAAAAGAGATACATTTCCCTCTATTTGCTCTATTTGATTTTTGCGTTTAAAATAGTCTTCTTTTATGTAATTTAATTTACTCTGATTGGTTTTTATGGACTCCTTTAACTTATTAATCAAGTCTACAATCGCAGATAATTCACTAGATTTTTTGTGCTTTTTTGCCAATTCTAATTCTGTTACAAGTTGATTTTTTCTTTCTGACAAGTAAATATATCTAAATGTCGATAAAATGATTTCAATAATTTCATTAAATTTTGTAAAAACCTCTAAATTACTTTCCACGATTTTCCGATAATTAGTTAGATACTCTAATATTCTAAGAGAACCTTCTAATCCCTTTAATTTATCTGATTGATTTTGGAAATAGTCTATTAATTTCTTAGCGGGAATTAAATCTATTTTTTCTATAACTTGTAAAAATTCTTGATTTTGATATTCTTTAAACAAATCACGCTTAAATTTTCCTAAAATTAAAGTAAATCTATCCTTAATCGTAATTTTCCTAGGTCCAATGTTTATTTCAAGATTTTTAAGGCTAATAGATAAATTCACATCGCTTTCTTTATTATTCAGATTCAAAATGATCTTTAAACTTTTTATACTCTTTATCTTTCTTTTTTTTTCTTTCCCTGATTACTTTTAATGGATCTTCGTCAATATCTTCTCTAATTAAATAGTCTTCATTAGAATGCTTATCAAATTTCATTTTAAACTTCTCAATTTTTTCTGAAACTTCATCTGAGAGTTCTAATTTCTTTTGGTTTTTACTTTCTATTACATCGATTAACTTTTCTCTCTTCCCTTTTCGTAGTTTTCTTTCAAATTCTTTTTCTGATAACTTCAAATAGCTTTCATAAGATTCTGTTTGTTCTTCTTGCTTTTTTTTTAACTTTTCAATTTCTTGTTTTTGTTTACTTTTGGTTAATATTTCTTTTTTAGCTTGTAATTCTTCTTGAGTTAGTTTACTCTTCATTGCATCTAGAAATCTTACATAAGTTAGGTCGTGATACAAATTAAACTGCTGTTTAAACTCTTCAATAATAGAAGAAGGGGTATTGATTGGTATTTTTTTTAATTCGGAGTCTAAGCGGTTTTTCACAATTTTTAGATAACTTTTTTGAAGTTTTTGAGCAGAAGCTAAAAAAATTGTATTTTGATTTAAAGCGTCAATTAATTCTGACCATTGTTTTATACTAATGGAGGGAGTATTTGATATTTGAGTTATAATTTTACTGATCTTTCTCTTTTCTATTAAAGACTGGCCTATTATTCTCGTGTTTTCACCGTTTATATTAACAATTTTTAAATTACTTTTTAGATCGGTCTTGTATTTATTAATCAGTTTATTATTAAACCTAAGAAATTCGTTAATGTTGTTGGTAAATGTATTTTTTAAATTATTATTGATACTATCTAAAATAGTAGCGATATCTGTTATTTGCTTAAGAAAGGATTCGTTTTCAGAATAATCTGTAATTTTTAGCTTTTCTGATTCAAACAGAACAACGAGATTAGTTATCTGGTTAACTTTACTTTGAAGGTTTTCAATAGGAGAAGTTAATTCTCTAATTTTTTTAAGGTTAAATAATTGATTTTCCATCGTTAGGGTATATATAATTTTTAACTGTCAATTTTATTATATCAAAATGTTATATTTCTGGCGGACCAGAAAAATTAGAACTACGATTTCCCATTCTTTTAGAGTTTATTTCCTTATTCCTCCGATCGCTTAACACATCTTGTCTTTCCACATGGATTGCTGTACCTCCTACTAACTTTAGCGAATTATAAAAAAGTTCGTAAGTTAAACGTTCAGTATTAATAGCTTTCAGCAGAGATACTTTTGTACCTCTCTCTATATCTGAGCCTGAATAACCCTTGGATAATTCGAGTAACCCCTTCATTTCGCTTTTTTTATGAAGCTCGTCCCATAATATATTGCCTTCAAACTCTGAAACAATATAACCTAATTTGTGTTCTAAATTATTACTTATTCCTTGAATTCTTCCATATTCATCGTTTAGATTGGTATAAATTGATTCATCAACCCCAATTTTTGCGTTTTTAACCTTATCAAGGAACGATTCAATTATTTTTTTTCTTAAATGATAATCAGGGAATTCAAAGCTAAAATGGAAGGTGAAACGTCTCCATATAGCTGAGTCTAATTGATTTTGATGATTTGTAGCTCCAAAAATGGCTAGTGGTACTCCTTCATAATTGATCCTATCAATAACTTGTAAAAACGAGATTACAGCACGTTTAATTTCGCCAACTTCGTGAATGTTTGATCGCTCAGACCCTATAGCATCAATTTCATCAAAAAACAAAATAAAACTTCCTCTCTCTTTAGCAATTTCAGCTGCAAGTTCTACAACATTTCTAATTTGTTTAATTGTATCTCCTAGTAAAGGAGATACAAGTCTATCAGTTTCAACCACGCACAAAGGTATGTCATATTCTTTTGAAAATCCTCGAGTAAGAGAAGTTTTGCCTGTTCCAGGTGGTCCGTACAAAAGAACAGTTAAGCTGGGATTAAGTTTTGACCCTTTTAACTGTTTGGTAAATTCATTATATTTCTTTAAAGCTTTAAAGAAATCATGTAAAATTTCTTTTTTAGTCTCATTACCTAAGATGTCTTCAATAGACTCTTGAATATTGGAAGGAAAATACACTGCACCATATTTACCTATTCTATTTTTAATAACTTCGTCTGAAAATGTTATTTCATCTTCCACTTTATCTTTCGAACTGTTAATTTTTCTCAACTCATTTTATTGTAATTTATTTATTTTTTCTTTCTTTATCAAATTTTTCACAATATATAGCTATTTCATTAATAAATTCTTTAAGATTATCAATTTGAGAACCTATAAAGTTAAAAATTTCCTTTCTATATTGCGGGGAATCCCTAATTTTCATCTTATCTAACCCTAAGTAGTTAGGAAAGCAGATAAGTTTCATTAAGAAGGGTAATATTTTCTCATTTGTTTGTAAATCTTTAAAAATGGGATAAAAAATGTTTTGATCTGATAATTTCCACTTCAAAATCCCCATATAAATCAAAAAAGCGAAATTCATTGAAATCCAGTTTATTAGTTCTTTTGATAAAAAACCTCTTCTTTGGGATGCGAATGCTAAGTAATGTAAATACAATGTTTCATTACTCAATTGCGGTAATAATCTTATTACTCCGTCCGATTGTGTATTGCTACGTATGAAATTATTTTCTATCATGATTTCTACTAAATTTTCACTTGGAGCGAGAAAAATTTCGTCCAATATCCGGAGTCCAATGCGTTCAGAAATTTGGTCTATTGCTTCTTCTTCTGCATTTGCAACGGAATCAATGTATGGGTTAAAAATCTCTGTCTTTAAAATCATTGGAAGTTCTTGATTTTCTTTTTCAGGGAAATTTCCAAAGTTTGGGTCAAGATTAAAAAGAGAAGTTATATTATTAAATACTTGATAAACTTTTGGAGAGATTCCGGGAATCTCAAAGGAATCTGAATCTTCTAATTTTTCTCGATAATATGTATGGGGTTGGAGGATATGCCGTTGGCAATCGTAAAAATCGGGCGATACTTCTAGTAATTTTTTATATATGACCTTTAAATTTCTTCCTCGCGGGAGAAGTTTTTCTTCAATAAATTTAACTAAAACATACAAATATGTGTTTTCTAAGTTTTGTTCGTCTGGATTAGTAATGTGTTGTAAAACATTAAGTGCACCTACGGATTCGTATAAGAACTCAATAATATAATCTTTAATATCTAGGATTGGAATCCGATCTCTATATTTTACTAAAAAATCTTTTATGATTTCGTATATATTTGATCTATACATCGCTGAAAATTCTGTTAAAGCTCTTACCTTCCTTACATTCCTTTTTTCTTCTTCTTCTCGAATTTTATCTAGAATTTCAGTGTCTAGCAAAAGATCCGCATCTAGACCAATTATTACTCTCCTCGTTTCTCTGAGGATAGGTCGCATATGAGTTAAGAATGTAAGATATCTAGGGAGTATATCAGTCCATTTTTCCCTCTTTCTACCAGGTTTCACATTTCTTGTGCCTTTTTTTTTATAACTCATAAGGTTCACCAAATTAATCATTAATTTTAACTGTCATCATATCCTACTAAAATTTCTGTAAAGATATTTGAAATTTCCACGAAAATGGGAATTTCAACTCTAACTAATTGCCCTAACACCCACTTATTAACATCTTTAATCAAAAAGCGTATCTGGTTGTGAATTTTTTTATTGATTTCGGAATCTATTATTTTTGATAGCCACAAACCTCCTCCTAACCTGTAAGCGATAATTTTAATCAAGGGTTCGAAGAGGGGTTCTAAAACTTGCCTCATCATCCACGATTTTGGAATCACGCTCATGTTATCTGGATCATAACTAGGATCGTTTAATATAGGGCTTGTTTCATCAACGGATAATTTAGGTAAAAAACTCAATAATAAAATCAAAGCAAAAATTGCTGAGATGCCATTGAGAGTGAAGGATCCTCCAATTTTATCAAGATTATCTCTATTAATTGCGATGTTAGCTAAAAACATACAAATGAACACATTTCGATCAAAGGCTTCAGATACATATGCATAACCTAATTCTTCATCAATTATTAAATATTTTTCTTCAAGAATTTTAATAATGCTTTCCGGAAAGGTATAAAATGTGTAAACTTTTTCTTCACTTTTCCTAATATCTTTTTCAACTACGAGTTCCCTGGAAACCAAACCAAACAATTTAGCAAGCTCTTCAAGCTGGTTTTTAATATAATGACGAGGTTTATTAGGATCTCCAAACATTGCATAAAACTGATAATCGACAATATGAAAATCATTTCTTTTGCTAAAAGCTTCTACCATCCTATCTATTATCGGTCCTTGAGTTCCTGAAGCAATAGCTTTCGCTTTTGATGTCACAAATCCATTTAATAACTCATTTATAATGAAATCTTGTTCATGGGTTCTAGATTTTATTATTTTTTTAAATGCTTCAGTAAAATCCTTTGTATTTGGAAAAAATGTATTTTGAATTGTATCGTTAATAGATTTTAGAAATATTTCACCGTTATTCTTAGGAAAATGGAGCTTCATATTTTTTAATCTTTGAATTAAAGCTTCTTTTGCCCCTGGAATGGTTTCTACATCTCTTTTTTCTACTTCTTCTACGGCTTTTTCTAATCCTGTTTCAAAGTTTTGAAGTAATTCTTTCCATGTATTATCTTGACCAATTTCCATTATCATCACTAAAGATTCCGTTTATTTTTATTTGTTACCAATTTAAATCTTCCTGTATTTTCTGTAGCGCTTTAATTAAAGGAATTATTACCTTTCTGTCATAAATATTTGGAGAAGCTACTCCTCTTTGTGTTTTCCAGCCCATTTGTGTACCTTCTCCTATCTCTCTTTGCCCATATTTTAAAACATTACTTAAATCTCTTATCCACCAATAAAACCTGAGCCATTTTTTATTGGGGTTATCTTTAGAATGAATAACTGCTAATGCCTTCCATTCCCCCATTAGCCATTTCACAGTAATACCGCTTACTGGCATATAATAATTAATAGGGAAGTTAGTTTGAAAAGTTAATTCAAGTTCTTCAGACGATATGTTGAAGATAGGTTGATTGTAACCTTCGAGGATAACTATCTCGCCACAGTTTTGGCACTCGTAATGAGATTTTTCTTTCTTCATTTTTTTTTGACATTTTGGACATGTTCGGTTTTCAATTATCCGGTATTTGAGAAGGTCTAAATGTTTCTCTTTTTCTATGATCTCATTTGACTTAGGTTCCTGTTTTCCGTACTTTCCACTCCACGTCCAAAAATCGTCGAAGCTTTCATTAACTTTTTCTAACGCTGTAATAACATTTTTCAAAACTTCTTTATCGTAGATTTTAAACATACCAGCATGTTGATAACTTTTCCACCATGACAGTCTTACGTATTTTTCATCTGTTAAATAAGCACTATGGCAAATCAAGGTAGCAAATAAACGCGTTTCAGATTTACTGATGATTATTCCCTTTTCAGATATTTCATATTTTTTATTAAGACTTGCGTTCTTATGGAAGTATTCTCCGTCAAGAAATTGACCACTTTCAACTTTCTTTTCTTCGTCTTCCTCGCGTTTGTCATCTTTTTGTTTTTGTATTTTTTTACATTGAGGACATTGGTAAATTCCAGGAACTAAAACTTCCATTTCGATGCTACATGCTGTGCATTTCATGATTAATCATCACGACTCGTTATTAAGTATCTTTCAAAATCTAAATTTAATAATTTTAAATCTTTTTTCGTTAGTTGTTCAAGTTCATTATTAGTTTCTAATAGTTCTTCTCTAAGTTTTATTAAAGCACTTTGAATAGAATTTACGATATTATCTTCATTAAAAGACACTTTCTCAATAAATTCAAGATAATTAAAGTTTTTACTCTTTCCTGAATAATATTTCTTAATTTCTAAAAGTTTAGTCTCTATTTGCTGTATTTCAAATGTATATTTCAATAATAGAATCAATTTAGAATTCCAATCTTTAAAAGTTAAATTTTCGATATCATTTTCATTATAGGCAAATTTATCAGGGAGTTCTATTTTTTCATCTTTCAAATATTTGATGATATCTTTTTTGTCATTTATAGCTTCATGTACTTTCTTTAAAACCGGTTTTGTTCTTAATTTAGGCTCGAAAATATCGATAAATTCATTAATTTTTTCTTGGATTTCCAAAAATCTTTGATAGATCCCTTCGATTGTAATTTCTATCTTAATTGCTTGATAAATATTACCATACTGATCTAAAATGTAGTAAATATCATCGGGAATTGTGAAATCATTATCTCCTATTTCAGAGACAAACGGGTGGATTATATTACTTGTTTGACACCTTACTCCCTTCAATTTTATTAAAGCTGAGTTAAAATTCCGTCGTGTAAGAAACTTAAATTTCTTATTTATCATTAAGAATAATGAATGATCTGGTACGGATATTGTGTCATTTTCTATAGTTACTGTTTCTTCTCCTAACCGAATTATGAAATCGTCCTCTTTTTGTTGAAACTCTCTCATACTTCGAATGTTTTTAAATAAGCCTAAATCAACAGCTACTTCTATAAATTCATTATCCCAGAAGTTTAGGATATTATCTTTAAAAATTTCATCTAAAATTAGTACTTTCTCGTATGATTCAATTAGTTCTGTATTATTTAAATCCCTAAATAAATCGTTTCTAATGATATAGAGAAATAAAACGATATATCTCATATCGATATCGTCAAGAACCTTCTCTATCAAGATTTTATCATGTTCAATTGACAAATTCGTGTGCTCCATACCCAAAATCCACTAACAATATTATAAATCAATCATTTATTTCAGCTAAAAAGAGTAATTGAATTAATTAATCATTCCTAAAAAATCTTTCGGTTTCCTCTATTCTACAATTAGAAAAGCGAAAATTTATTTTTTTGTTTTCTTAAAATATAGTTTTATTTCTCTGTAAATTCTTAGGGTTCTTTTTCTTTTAAATAAATATATTTTATCTAATAAAAATAAAGTTTTTACTTTGGAAGTGAGTTTTAAAGAACTCATTTAATTTTTCTGTTACTTTAATCTATTTTTAAATATGACAAAACTTTTTTGTTATGCTTTGTTAATTATATTTAGCTGATGGTGTTTGAATAATGGGAAGAAGAAAAAGAAAACAACAAACTTATAAACGCGTTAAGAGAGTACCTAAGATTTTCACCTGCCCAAATAATTAAATGGATATCCCATTCAATATGGATTGCGGTGAAAAATCGGTAAAAGTGGAAAATATTAGAAAGAGCGCAATTGCTACCGTAAAATGCGGTCATTGCGGTTTAGTAAAGGAAGTACTCGTTAATTCGATATCAGAACCTGTTGATGCGTTTGGAGATTTCATCGATATTCATTATGCTGATCAAGAACTTCAAAGATTAGAAAAACGTGTCGAAAAGTTAAAAAAAAAGAACGAATGGGGAGAATTAGCTTTATCTTATTCAATATTAACTGACATTTGTAAAGCTAAAGCTGCTGAAGCCTTAGAAGACGAAGATAAAGTAAATATTGATGAAGTAAATAAATGGAAAATGAAAGCCGAAGGATATAAAAGGCTAGAGAAAAACGCATTACTTCAATTAGATTCTCTAGAATTGGAAAAGGGAATTAAAACTGACGATGAATCTTTATTTACAGAACACGACGAAAGCGATATGAAGAAAGAAAAGAAAATTGAAGATATCTTTGATGACCCTGGCTTCCTTGAATTTTAATATAGACATTTCCTCGTCTTTAAGATGTTTTAATTTTTAGAGTCTAATATTTTTTTTGTAATATTATTAGGGATATACTTCCATATTGGAAGTTTAAAGATAATATTGAAAAATCGAGTTTGATTAAGGTCTCTTTTTACAATAAAGTAGCTCCAGTTGTAAAACGCTAATTTATTGAAAAGGTTCATTAAATTCACACCAAAAGGGTTAAATCTCGAAGTAAGAAAACTTGCTATGTAAGCTCCTAATCGTTTGGTTTGAGGAATGGATTCTGGATAAACAGACTCTGAGAGAGATCTATTAAAAATCTCATAAATTGAGAAAATTGGGATAAGATTATTAACATAATCGTTTACGATCTTATTATAATCCTGATTTACTAACGATAATGTTGAAAGCTCGTTCAATTTATTTAAGGCAAAGTTAAAATGTTTTTCTTTAAAATATAGCCACATCGTTCCCATAGTATCACTAATTTTCTCCAACTCATCTAAGACTTCAAATTCTTTAAAAATAAATTTATTATTTTCCTCAAAATGTGTAACATATGATAAAAATATTGAATTTATAGATTTATTATCAAAATTGGCTGTAGAGCTGTTTACTGTAGTCTTTTTAAGATCAGGATCCTCATTTATGGTATAATGAATAGTATGAGAATAGAGCGGTGAAGTCCATAACATCTCTATAAGTTGTTCCATAAGCTTAATGTGAAGGGAATATTCTTGAATCTTGGAATAGCGTTGAGAAAGTTTCAATTTTGGAATAGAAACAGTTTTAGATTGATCAATTCTGAATTTTATTCTTTCAATTCTTTTCAGATTATTAATATATTCTTTTCTTAGTTTTTTGTATAGTAGAATCTTCTTAATTAAAAGGTTTTTCATCGATATTAGGTTCTTTAAATATTTATAAAAATTGACATTGTAGGTCTTTACTATGTAATCGTGAGTCATTAGAGGGATTTTTATTGACGGTTCCTGAATTTTTTTGTCGATATTCATGGCATGATCTCCGATAGAATATGAAAACATTATATTTTTAAGAGTCTCATCTAAATTTGAGTAGATACCGAGATTTTTTGGATCTTGAGTAAAGTAACCGTGTAAAAGAGTATCGGTTCCTTTAAACATATGATTTTCGTATTCTGAAATAATCACTGATTCAAATTCTCCGGGATGGTGCCTTTTAATCCCATATCTCTTACCAACTAAAAATATTGCTTGATTAGCTCTATGACAGATTGTATGGCTCCATTTAAATAATGATTCTAATATTTTACCAATAGTTAAGAAATACCCATAAAATTCGGGTCCAAAATAAATGGGGAAACCAAAGCCTCGAGATGTCGAAAATGTGAATTGGAAAACATGTCGTGTTTTTTCACCTTTTAAGAGTCCGGGAAATTTATAATGTAATGCTAATCTAGGATACAATGCATCAATTCCCAAATTCATCCAAGCTTCAAATAATATCATGCTATCAGGAAATCGAAAAGTATCTCTTTTATGTAGTAAGTCTCCTCTTAATGCATTTAAAGCAGTGGGAAGAATATTAAGCCTTTGCTTATCATTTTCTATAGTTGTTATCCCTTCTTTAAACCTTTTTAGCTTTAAAGGTTTCAATTTCGCTTGTACAACAGATTTATTATAATAGTAGTTATTTATGACTCTAATGAGAGAGGGGATTTCTAATATTTGTTTTTGAAAATCATGAGCAATTTTTACGTGAGTGACTGCTGAGTCCTTAATTGATGATTGCTGCACTGAATATACCAAGTTAAAACAAATTATTTCTTATAATGATATATTCGTCTTTTAATTTTAATCTTAATTGATTTCAAAAATTCTTTTAACAGAAATTAGGAAACTTAATTGAATAATTAGTAATAAATCGAAGCAGTTTCAATTTAATAGCGTAAATTACATTAAGTCTAATAAAGAATTCAGGGTTATTATCCTGATTGATTTCTTTTTGAAAATAGCTGCTTTAATTCGCCCATTATAGCGCCTCTCAAACTCACTGGACTTGCTGGACGTGGCCCTCCAGGTCCTCCAGGCGGAGACGGGGGTCCACCAGGGGGTCCACCAGGGGGTCCACCAGGGGGTCCTGCTGATGGAGGCGGTGCGCTAGCAGGGGCTGAAGGTGCTGCGATAACGGGAGACGCTCCCGTCCCTCGTGTTCTTAGTGCAGAAACTTCATTATTCATAGTAGTAATTCGTGATTCTAATGTTGATATTCTTTGTGCGACGCCTGCTAATGACTGATCTACTAAATCGGGTATCCTTAAGATTACAGACATCATCCTTTCAACTATATCTCCAAAAGCGTTTAATTTTTCTTCAAGTGGAGCTTTTTTAGTTTCTTGCATGAAATTTGCGAATTCTTCTGCCATTTTACTCTCTCGATTTTAATTAAAACGATTTATCCTAGAAAATTTTCTAATAATTATATATTTGACCTATTTAATAAATTTAAGCTCATACATTACAATGAATTAAAAAATAAAATTAAAAAAAAAAGATTACTCTTAGCTAGATTTATTAACGGAGTTTTTTAAATTAATCCAGAGATCATCTACTTCGTTTTTAACTTGCAAAAATTGACTAATTTTTTTTAGTAATACATCCCGTGCGCGATCAAAATCTCTCTGAAGATCATTCAATTCGGATTCTAAGATTTTAATTTTTTCTCCTTCAATTAAATCGTTCTTCTTTTTTTCGACAGATAAGGCTTTTTTAATGACCACACTTCGCTTACTTGCTACATCACTTAATGCTGAAGCAAATTCATTTTTCTTTACTACTAAATAATCTTTTTTAATAGCAAGATCTTTAATCGAATCGATATATTTGTTATTTGTAATTATGTATTCGTCGTTTTTGTGGATTATGTCTTGAAAAAACTTTACTTCCTCGTCTTTAATATTAGACCTTCTTTCTCTTACTAGAGTTTGCATTTGTTTCAATACATCTCTAAAAGTTCTATTCAACATATCTCGAGCTAAATTTGCTTTTCTTAAATTGTCAGCATAACTTTTTTGAGAATCAATTAGAGTGCTCTGAGCTTTCGCTAATTTTTTTATTTGGGATACTAGTTCCTTCTCCATACTGGCAAGTTCTAGTTCGTCTTCATGCGTAATTATAGGGCTCATAATAATCAAACCAACTTACAAATGATTAATGTTAATTAAGGATATAATTCTTATGTAAATTCATTATTATAATATTTAGTTTTTTTAATTGCTAGCTAATTATAAGGAAATAGAGCAGTAAGTATATTATCTCGATAATTTGCTTTAATAATTTTTGCTACTATAACTTTTCCTATTAGTTCTTCGGAAAAAATTATTGGTTTTCTCAATAAAACTTTAATTCCATGACTACCGTTGATTTTTCCTATACACTCATTCATCCATCTTCCCCTTGAGACGATTTTGATTTTGATCAGGTCTCCTCTTTTAAGACCGAAAGTGGAAACTTGAGGTCTCTTATGAATGCCAAAATCTTTTGGTCCAAGTTTCAATTTGATTCCGTACCTTTTTTCTAACCTTGACAATTGTAAATAAAAATAACCCCACGATTTTGGTTTTATTTTTTTTAATGTTCTACCCGTCTTATAGATTAAATATTTTTGAATGCCAATTTGAATTTGCTGTTTAGAAAAGCCCTCACGTCTTAATTTTAGGACTAATTCTATTATTTCTTCAATGTCCTTTTCATTTTCTCCTGGAAACCAAACTGGTGCAATCAGAACTTGAATGTTGCTATTCAAAAGAGTATATATATTTCCTAAAAGCCTATTCACATCGTAATGTGTACAATTACAAAGATAACAGTCAGTTTCCTCTTTTAAACTATTTAGGCTGATGTTAATTCTTGTAAGATCGTTCTTTTTTAATTTTTCAATAATATTTTTCGAAAGCAACAAACCATTGCTTTGCATAGATACAGTCGACACACCTGTGATTTCTGAAAGGCTTTTTAGTAGTTCAGGTAATTCATTATAAAGGAGCATTTCACCATACGGCGCAAGATGAATTTCGAGGTCATGATTTCCCTTTATTTTAACAATTTCTTTAACCTTTTCAACTAAGTGATATGAATTAACGACAAAATTAGTGTTATAATCACCAGAACTGACAAAACAATACTTGCATCGCAAATTGCACATCGTAAGAGGTTTAAGCTCTATAACATTAGTCCCTCTATCAATTACACCAAGAAAATCTACCCCCATTAAGGGTATATCTGATTTAGCATCTATGTATTCAATGTTTTCATTCATTATTAGAGAGATATTATATGTTTAGGTGTTTTAAATTTTATACCTTAAAATTGCAACGAGAGACCCCAAATCAATTATCTGTTGCCCAGTTGGGTGTTCACTACTTAAGATGTGAATAATTCCACCTACTTTTTCAACTCCGTTTAAAATACTCTCGATTTGTAATTTTTTTTCTTTCGAAGCTCCTCTTATTAAAATATCGGCGCAAAACAAATCTTTTACAGCACCTTTTTCAATTGCGTGAGAGATCTCGTTAAATCCAATAGCTATAAGGTCGGAATTTGTAGCAAATAATTGCATTATTTCTTCAATTTTCTCAGTTTCCAGCAGAACCTTTACATTTTCCTTTAAGCTTTTTAGTTCTTTCGATTTCAAGGTTTCTAAAATAGCACTTTCTGTTCCAGAGCTAGCTTGAATGCAATAAATTTTTGGAAGATTGGGAATTTGGGCTTTCTCGATAATAAATTGATTAAAACGTTCCTTCGTGCTTCCAGGACCACAAATTATTATAGTATTTATCTTAACGCTTTTTATATTTTCGATTAAAATTCTATTTATATCACTAAAAAATTCTTCATAAGCTTTATTTCTAAATGATTGCTCATATCTTTTACCAGGTATATTTTTTTTAATAGTAGCAATCCTATTATGACTAAAATTTGTTATTAGAGCTATAGTGGCTAGTCCAGTTTCGATTGCTATCATTAACATATTAAAATCTGCTTTGAAAGTGGATGGTTTTTTAAGGCTTTTTATTTCGCTCTTTAACCACTTAGTCTTCTTTATTGTTAACTTTTGTCCAGGTTCTATATTGAACGTATGATATGTCCCATAAGTGACGAAATCGTCTGGACCTTCTAATATAGTTCCTTTTACCCTTAATCTACTTGTAAATTCGTGGAAAGAGACAGATTCAACATTTAGTATTAAATTCATTTGTTTTCTTTCTCCCTTAGAGCCTTCCTTTAACACAATCCTTCTGTTAGTTCTTGCTGAAACTTCGTCATTTTTATCAATAAGATTATATAGCGTCCATAAATCGTTTAAATCTTCAGTCCTTACAGACACTTTTTCGTTCTTTTTATCTATTTCCAGAATTTTCAACGGTATAACAGACTCCCAATTTCAAATTTGCATAATTAACTTGTATAAATAAGTATAGTATAAACAAGAAGATAAATAGTATCTAAGTCTGTCTTCTTACAAAATATAAAGAAAAAAAATAATAAAATACGAAAAACATAAAAAATTTAATCTTTTGCTCCTAAGGCTGCTTTTACTTTTTCTAATTCTTCCATTCGTTTCTTTTTCTCTTCTTCACGTTGTTTCATGTCTGCCTCGTCAACCTTTTGGAGAGTCACACCTTTTTTTATTTGTTCTTTTAATTCGTCACCTAAGGACATCATAATCACTCAATATTTATAATTTTGTTTCCTTTTTTGAGCACATTATCAATGCGTTCTGTACAAAATTTATAATAGAATTTATTTATAAGTCTTGGTTTTTAGAAAAAGATTAAATGTTCAAAACCATTAAGTAGGCGCCTTCCTTTTGCCGATAGTAGTTTTCAATTTTCTGAACGATTCGGAAGTTAAATTTCTGATACAATTTTATAGCTACTTTATTTTTGGAGTTCACGTTCAAAACAATTGTTTTTATATTAGGCATTTTTTTAACTTTCTTTATTGTATAGCTCAAAAGGTAAGTTCCGCAGCCCTTATTTTGGTTGCGTTTTCTGATTAAAAAATTAATCAAATTTACTCTATCCTCTCGATCCTGAATAATTATGATGAATCCAATAATTTCATTTGATAATTCTCCATCAATCAGCTTAAAAAAAAAAAAATTCTTCATAATCAAATTAAAAATTAAATCTTTTGAAAAAGCATCTTTCTTGAAAAATTTTCTTTCCAAATTGTAAATTTCATCTAAGTCTTTAAGTTCAACTGTGTCAATTCTCATTTAAGCCCATCTCTTCTTTGAATAACATAATTGGTGTTTTTTCCGTTATTTGTTGGTGTTTTTCTTCTCGAAACGGGGTCATTTCTACAGCGTATCCTTTTAAATTTTTTTGAGTTAATAAATCTATTAATGTTTCCTCAATAGCAAATGCTATTGATAATTTAATATTCGTTTCTTGGTAGGATAAAAATTTCTTCGGGATATTTATTTCATTTAATAAAATAGTATAAAATTCTTTAATGTCCTTTTTCTCTCCTTCTATTTGAGCAAATAATAGTAAACCTTCACTCGTAACTTGTTCATACGGCAATTTAATCGTTTTTGCTCGCCTTAAATATCTTTCTTTCAACTGCCAATAGTCCTTAGCTTTAATCGTGCAAAAGTGAATTTTTATTGAAACTTTTGGAGCGACATCTTTAACAAGTTGAATTGCGCATTTTTTACTATTCTCCACGGATGCAATTGTGCCTGACTCTAACTTAAAATTTCGATCCTTGAGGTTTTGGCTGTTTGGTGAGCAATACTCAAATTCATTCAAATTAATAAAATCTGCACCGATTTCATTCAAGTAAACAATTTTATTTTTCAAATTGTCAATATATTCCACTTCTGGAATTACAGGAACTTCAGCTCCTACAGAAATACCCATATTTAAGGCGTATTTTATCACATCCCAATTTTCTTTTGATGGGTTGAACCTAATTTCGTCTAAACCCGCTTGAGCGAGTTTTTTAGCAATTTCTTCGTTAAAATTAAGACCGTTAGTATATAAGTGAATGTGAAACTTACTACCTTTGTTTTCTTTAATAAACTTAATGTATTCCAATGTCTTTTTTAAGTTTGGCTCAAATAATGGGTCCCCGCCCGTAATACTAATTCCTTTGGCGTTAATAGCTTTGAGTTCTTGTAGTATCTGTTCTTTAGAAGATATTTTGATCTCATTTATGTAAGTATCTTTCTTTCCTTTTCGTTTTTTAGAGATCGGACAATACCACCAACAATGTCTTGGATTTTGACAGATTCCATTAAGAAATAATACTGCTTTAGTACCCCTTAAACACTGCTGACATCCTTTAGAAATTCCTTTCTTCTTTAAGTAAAATGTGTTTGCTTTCGATTCTACAATCACTGGCGCTCTCATCGTGATATCAACTTTTTTCTCGCAATCGAATTTTTCTTAATTAATTTTTTTAACACATCTTCGGTACTTTCGTTCATTTCAATTTGTCTCTTTAAAAATACACCAGTTTTTCCGAATTTTTCTCTCTTTAATAGGACTCTTTTTCTTTCATTAATCAAATCAATGCTAACATTTAATTGCCTTGCTGCTAAATGTTCGTTTCCAATAATCGAAGATTCTTTATATCCGTTACTAATGGGTTGAATCAATACTAACCTTTTATCGATTCCAGGCACTCTAATATTATTATATATTTGGTCTAAGTTGATTTTCCCTCCAAAATCATAAAATTCTTTTGATTTTTTGTCAAATTTAGATAATGGAATTGTAATACTCTCTAACTCGTTTAAGTATATGTAGAGTTTTACGGTATCAGCAGGTGTTGCCATTATAATTTCTCTAAAATAATTATTGTAACCATGTCTATCAAGTATAATCTCGACTTGATATGGAGCTATTGATTGTACAAGAACAATATCTATATCACTATCTTTATGAATATCGCCTCGAGCAATACTACCATATATAAATGGATTCAAACCCTCTTTAACGAACATATCCAAAAGAAATTTAGAGCGTTCTCTTTTTTCCTGTAATATTTTCAAGTGAATTTTAGAATATACAACGATATTAGAATAATCTCTTAAAATTTTGGTTTTTTTCATGAGATTTTAATAATTTTGATATTAATTCTCTATATATCCAATTATTATGCTTAAGAGTATAGTTTCGTAATACTTGAAAGTACTTTTAGCTTTTTGAATAATTGTATGTTTAGTGTTCTTAAATGTTTCATTATTAAGTAAATTTTTTTTAGCTTTCTTGTTTTTTAATATTGGATTTAATTTCTCACTATATATAGTAATTAATTGAGGATACTTGTTTGAATCCATTATTAAAGTTTTAATTGCTTCTAAATCGTTAGATTTTAAACGAGGATTAATTAAAATTAGATTCTTACAGGCTGAGTCCTTTAAAAGAAGATTGTACGGAAAAAAATTTTTACTAAATTCAATAATATTGTATTCTTGATTCACGGTTTTAATATCGTGATTATAAAACTTTATAATATTGGGAATGGTTTGATGGAAATCTTCTTCAGCTTTCGAAGTTATTCTATTCGTTTCATTATTAGGTATAGTTTTTAGCTGTATGTTTATTACAGCGTATCCAAAAGAACAAAAAGCTTCTGTGAGTGCTTTTAAAAGCATGAATTTTCGATGTTTTCTTATCATGACTATTGTTGGTTTTGTTAAATCATCTTGCTGAAAAACGCTAGATTTGGTCAATGTGCACTTCTTTATAAAAATAGGAGATATTTGAGCGTTGAAATACGGATGTTTATCAACTCTCTGAATGGTAGAAGCATTTGAAAAAAAAAATCTCCATCTATATGCCTCTTTAAACACCTTCACTCCGATTAGCAGCAGAAGTAATAATATAATTATGATGATATCAACGGTAATCCAATCTACTTGAAATATATTAAATCTCATAATATTTAAACATAGGTTTTATATTAATCTACAACTTCCTTAATCCAATCTAAATATTTTTCTGATCCTTTTTCGATTTTGAAAGCAACACATTCAGGATTCGAATAACTATGAATTTCTCTGACTTTTTGAATTATCGAATCGCATTTTTTTTCAGTGGTCTTAATAATTAATAGCATTTCATTTTCTCTTTCTATATTTCCTTTCCATCTATAAATTGAAATTACATTTTGAATTATGTTAACGCACGCCGCTAACTTACTTTCAACCAAGAGATTTGCTATTTTTTTACCTTCTTCAATATTTGGAACCGTAACTAAAAAAATATAATAATCCATTTAATTCCCTTAATAATATTCAATAATAATTTATAATGCAATTATGAATTTCAATTTATTTAAGAAATCAGCTCTTACTCCTAAATATAAATTTCTTAATATTTATGTATAAATTATCAAAAAGTACGATTAATAATGAAGCTAAAGAAAGAAATTTTTATATTTCCCTAAAAGCAAATTAATAAATATTTATAGTGTTATTATAAATAAAAATATCTTACTAGTAAAAAATACCAAAAAAATACTCATTCAAAGGTGTTATAGGAACTATTTTACACAATGTTTACCTTATTCATCAGCATACAGGCATTTGCCTTATTCATAGAAAGTATGGAACAATTGAATTTAATCAAGATCTTGTATCTGGATTTTTAACGGCACTTAAAGATTTCTCAGTGGAATTTTCGAAAGGATCAGGTGAATTGAAGGTGATAGATATGCAAATTTTCTATTTATTGTTGGTTTTTAAAGATGGCATATTGTGTACGGCAGCAGCAGACAAGAATGATGATGCAAAAATTACACACAAAGCTTTGAGTGACATCATTGATAAGTTTACGGTAAATTTTAGTGAAATAATAAGCAATTGGTCAGGGGATGTTAGAATTTTTAAGGGATTCGAACAATTCATAGATAAAGTTCTAAAAGATGGCAGAATTGCTGAGGTTCCACTAAAAATACCTATATTGAAGATTTTTGAGAAGGATTTTCTCAAATCCCAGAAGCTCCTTGAGAAGAAAGGATTAGTTCTTTCGGAAGAAGATATACGAAAGGTTCAGAACCAGAAGCCCGTATGGACATCGAAGCGCCTTCCCTCTCAAGTGATTATACAAGGCTTTCTAAACAAGGAGCAATATAAAATCGCGCATTTAGCAGATGGATTTCACACCGTAGCGGATATAGCTGAGGAAGCGGGCGTACCAAAGGCAGAGATTAATGTCATCATTGACGATTTGGACGATCTAGGTCTTTTAAAGTTTATCGATATTAAATAAACACCCTTTTTGCGTTTTTTAGTTTGTTTTTTAAAGTTTTAATGTGATATAAGAAAGAAATTCACTTTTTTCTCAGTTTATTGATTAAAATCGTGTTAAGACGATTAATCATAAGATTTATGAAAATGTTATCACTAGTACAGATAATATGAATGTGAATAAAGTTGCCGATAACATCTATGAAATTCCGCAAAAAGCATTAATGGCGCGAGTAGAAGGTAAAATCGAAAAATTTCAAATGAATGTGCCTGTGCATATTTATGCTAACGATTACATCTTAGAAAAGATTAAAAATGACAGAACGCTTGATCAAATTTGTAATGTTGCGTGTCTCCCCGGCATTCAGAAGCACGCTATCGCTCTTTCTGATGCTCATCAAGGTTATGGGTTTTGTATAGGAGGTGTTGCTGGAACAGATGCCGAGACAGGCATGATCTCACCGGGAGGAGTAGGTTATGATATAAATTGCGGTGTACGATTGTTAAGAACAAATCTTCAATTTGAAGAAGTAAAAAAATCGATTCCGAGTTTATTAAGCACTATTTTTCACAATATTCCATCAGGATTAGGAAGTAAGGGAAAATTGAACATAAATTATTCAGAGTTAGACGAAGTTTTGGATAATGGCTTAAATTGGGCGTTTGAAAATGACTATGCAATTAAAGAAGACATTGAACATTGTGAAGAAAATGGATTTTTGAAAAACGCCGATTCGACATTAATATCCCAAAAAGCTAAACAAAGAGCGATAAAGCAATTAGGTTCGTTGGGAAGTGGTAATCATTTTCTTGAAATTCAAAAAGTAGATACAATTTTTAACGAAAGTATTGCTAAAAAACTAGGAATTTTTAATAAAGGTCAAGTAACAGTCATGGTTCATACTGGCTCTCGAGCTCTTGGTCATCAAGTATGCACAGATTCTTTGCGAAATGTCGAGCAGGCAATGAAAAAATATAAAATTAAAGTTCCAGATCGAGAATTGGCGTGTGTTCCAGCTAATACTCCAGAAGCAGTAAAATATTTACAAAGCATGGCATGTGCGGCAAATTTTGGTTTTAATAATCGTCAATTAATTACGCATTGGCTACGAGAATCTTTCCAAGAGCATTTTAAAAAGAGTATAGACGGTCTGGATTTTAATTTGATTTATGGTGTTTGCCATAATATTTTAAAGATTGAAGAACATGAAGTAAACGGAAAAAAAATGAAGTTAAATGTTCACAGAAAAGGGGCGACTAGAGCGTTTCCACCAGGGCATCCAGATCTGCCTATTGATTATAAAGCTATTGGTCAACCTGCTTTAATCCCAGGTACTATGGGATCGGCTTCCTATCTGTGCGTTGGGAGACCAAAAGCCATGGATCTTTCTTTTGGATCTACCGCTCATGGATCTGGTCGAGTAATGTCAAGGTCTAAGGCTACAAAACTATATTGGGGTTCGAAAATCAAAGAAGATTTAAAAAATAGAGGAATTATGGTAAAAGCTGCTTCTCCTAAAATTATTGCTGAAGAAGCTCCGGGGGCATATAAAGATATAGATCAAGTAGTGCAAGTAAGTCATGATCTTGGAATTGTAGAAAAAATCGTAAGATTGGTTCCAATAGGGGTTGTAAAGGGTTAATTTTTCTTTTCTCCTAATATGGATTTTGATAAAAAATGAAAATAAAAATATGACTACATTGAGTGGTTTTATGCCAACGGAATTATTGATGCAGTTCTAGGCAATAAAATTCCCCTTTTAATTTAATTATATATAAAAACTATTAACCTTGAGAACTATCTCATCTAAAATTTAATCATTTTAAATTTCTATAAACACAACTAAATTCGAGAAAGGAATAGTCTATCAATTTGAATCTAGTAAAATTTTGAATGATATTATTTTTCAAAACTTGCTTTGTAGTTAAATATCAAATACTATATCTATTACGGTAGATTCGTGTTTTTCTTCTATATTTAGGAAAGAATATGTTATAGCTTTAACTTCCATCCCTATTTCGTGCTTGTCCAAATTGAATTTTTCACCTTTTAAAATAGCATGGAGTTTATACCTATTACTCACCTTTTCGATTTTACTAACATAGATTTTACTAAAAACGAGCTCATCTACATCAAAAATATATAAAAATTCAGAAAGAAAATCAAATAAAAGGGCTTCTTTGTCCTCAGCCTCAACTGTTATTTTTTTTTCGATTTCTGGAGCAATAACTTCTAAATTAGGCGTTATCGTCGTCATTAAACTATAAGCAGTCTGCGAAAAGGCTTCTTCTAATGATGACCCCCAACTTCTTACTTGAACATCGGCAGTATGCTCTCTAAACTCAAATCCAGCTTTTTTCATATGAATTGTATTATTTTCACTTTAGATTTACTTAAAATAGTCTTGTTCAAAAATAAAACTTTTGGTGTTCAATTTAAATTTCTTAGGAGTTTAAAATAATAGGTCTGAATTCTTAATTATATGTTGAGTACGACTCATAATTCATTTATTGATGATTTGCTTTTTTATCAGAAATTATCCGTAAGGAAGAAATTCTCGAATAAAGAACTCTTACTCTTTCACTTCTTCTATGATTCTACTAAAATTTTTCCGAAAAATGTTATTATTGTTAAAGATATTGTGTTTTTCTTTCTTGATAATGGAAGGTATTTTGAAGCGAAATCTAAATTACCATATCTAAGAAAAAAATTTCAAAATAGGAGAATTGTGTTTGTTCGGGAAGAAAGTGTTTTAATTAATTTAGTTTTTGGTTTTTTCCCTGATCTATATATTCACAGAATAAGGATAGAAAGAAATTTTAACACTGGGCAGATTATAATTATTGTAGGGTTTCTCTCCTTCGAAGAAAGAGGAATCGCAGTAGGTATTAATGGTGATTATATAAAAGCTATAAATTTCATCTTCGAAAGTTATGTTAAATTCTCAGATTACCAGGGATTTCAAGTAAAAATTAAGTGTGAAGTTGTAAGTTTGTGAAAAACCTACCAGGGAACTTCTTTCAAGTTGACGAGATAAGCAATAGTGTTAGCAATAAGACTAACAGAGGGAGTCAGGATTAGGAGGAATATTATAATATTAATATCAGGGATCAAATATAATGCTGGAAAAAAGATAGCAGGAATTATAGCAAAAATAATAGCGCCTACAGCAAAATCTAATTGATCTACAACCCAAAAGGGATCTCCACTTTTAATGTTAAATCTTCTTTTAAGAAATGAACCTGCTAAATCTCCAAACGCGGCACCGTATGAGCAAAATATAATTCTAAACACTATCATTAGCATTCCAATCGGAATTGGTCCACCTATAAAAAAATATTCATAATAAAATATCTCAGAGTATAATACATATACTCCAGTTGAAGCTCCTTCTATTGGAATCTGTTGTATAGCAGGCCATAACAATAAAAACAATAAAAATAAACCGCAACTCAATGGAATACCAATATATAATGGTCCTTTAACAAATCCCGAAATGGTTTTATGACCTCCTAATATTCTGCGTCCATCACGCCAAAACTTCCCCCCATCTATAGGTTTACCACCTCCGACAATAACCATTCCTGCGTTTGAAAAATACGCGGGAACGATAAAAAGTACACTAAAAATAAGGGTTGCTAACCAATCAGCCCAGCTAAATACGATAGAAATAACCAGAAAGTTAAAAAAGAGCAGACTTATGAAAAATATCGTCAAAAATATCGCAAGTCTTACATCTTTTCTATTAATATCTCCATTTTTATTATGCGTTGACATAATAGTTCCTATTATTATAAAAATTAGATTGGTAAATTTTAGATTGAAATTAAGTTTTTGCAAATATAATTAGTTCTACTAAACCCTTAATAATATTGCTTCCTAAATAATTATCTTTTAAAGCTCCGACAATAATATTATAAACTATCGATCTAATAGTAGCTAATCTGATAAGTTGAGAATAACATATTAAAGCTTTAACAAATTATCTTTAGTTTTTCGATTAATAATCAAGTTTAAATATTGCGGAATCGAAATATTATTCTAGTGATCATTTCGAGTGGAAACAATGAATATGGTGGGATTAAGCGTTGACGAATCAAAATGATAAAGGCATGTATTCTTTTAACATTGATAAATTTTATCAAACCTATTTAGCGGGTCCAAAACTTTTTAAAAATAGGGAAGCACTCGAACCATCATTTATTCCTAACGAACTACCACACCGAAACTCCGAGATAGAAAAAATTGCAGGCATAACAGCGTGTGCTTTAAAAGGAGATGTACCACCTAATCTCTTATGCTACGGGATGACAGGCACTGGGAAAACAGCAACTGTAAGATACATTTCTCAAAAACTAGCTCAACACTGTACTAACAATCCACCTTGGTGGGTATACATCAATTGCACAGTAGTATCGACCCCATACCGAATTTTGGCTCATATTTATAATACAATCGTTGGAAAAGAGAAAATTCCCGCAACTGGTTTGCCCAAAGATGTTATACTGAAGAAATTACTTGGACTTTTGGATCAATTTATCAAAAACAGCATTTGTTTTCTTGTATTAGATGAAATCGATATTTTAATAGAGAAGAAAGGAGGAAATGAAATCCTCTATAATTTAACAAGGCTCAATGAAAATTTAGACTTATGTAGAACAAGTGTTATCGGAATATCTAATAAGTTGAAATTTATGGAGTGCCTAGATTCGAGAGTTAGTTCTAATTTAGAAGAAGAGGAGCCTATCGTTTTCCATCCTTATAACGCAAATCAATTGGCAGAAATACTCAAGCAAAGAGCTGAGATAGCATTTATTGAGGATGTCATCGATAATGGCGTGGTGAAGTTGTGTGCAGGTTTTGCTGCCAAAGAACACGGCGATGCAAGAAGAGCTCTTCAATTATTAAGAAAAGCAGGAGAGATTGCGGAAAGAAATCAAAGTAAGAAAATTACTGAAAATCATGTAGAAAAAGCTCAAAAAGATATAGATAAAGACCACATTGTTGAATATATCTTTTCAATGCCTCTTCAAACCCAATTAACTCTGACAGCAATTTACGTATTATCTAGATTTACCAAAGGACATGTAATCACATCGGGAGACATATACGAAGTTCACTCAGAACTATCTAGCAAAATTCCGGGCTTGAAACAATTATCGCGTAGAAGAATTAGCGATTATATTAACGAACTAACTTTATCGGGAATAATTATTGCAAATACGAGGTCAATGGGGCATTACGGGCGAACAAAAATCATAACACTTGATATCGAACTTGGGGTAGTAGAACGAGTATTATCCCAAATTAAAAAAATAAAAGACCATAAATTGTTAGATTATAAACCCATAATACTCCAAACCGATAAGGTTAAGATTAAGAATATCGTTTTTAAAAAATTAATTTAGATTAAAAACTCCCATTTATTAATATCTTTAGCTATATTTTCAAGAAGAGTAGTTGCTCCTTTTTCATCCCTTTCTTTAAGTAGTAGAAATAATTTGGCTAAGTGTTTACAGAATTTTTTATTTTGAACTCTTTTGGTTTTAAAATCGTGACAATCGTGTTTTAAAACCTTTTCACTAGTAGAGATTTCAATAAGATAGGGAATTTTTCGAGAACCTTGAACTTCAGCTTTAATAATTTTACCTTGAGATTCAATTGTACGGAGTGTGATAGCACTATCTGAGACTAGCACGGCTCTATTGATAGTACCTGTATCTAAAAAAGCTTTTAATAATATATTGAACTTATTCGAATCATTTTTTTTAAATTTATCTGAATATTGTGTTATACTCTTAGTTTTATTGACTTTTTTTGAAATTTCTACTCTTCTTTTTTTATGCCAATTCTTTAACTCAAGAGCTAAATCATCTGACAGGCTAAGTTTGTTATTATCGCCTACTATTAGGAAACCGTTGTGAATTGCCTTCTTAATGAATTTCTTTGCATCGTTAGGGGAGAATAGAAATAGTTCGAAAGATATTTTATAGGCTAAATCACTTGTAGATATATATGGAAGTTCAATAATTTTCCAGATATAAAGAATCATTTCAGAATTATTATTGCGCGGGATTGAGAAATTTATTTAAATACACCTATTATTTAGTTAATTTGATAAATTTAATCGATTTTCTTAAAGTCTAACTGGAAATAGTTCAATGAGTCAAGTTCTATTATCGGTACAATACCCGGAGTAGGGATTATTCCAAAACTTCTCATAAAATCAGTTTGAGCTTGAAAACATCCAGAATTAACTAGTGTCACGTTCCGATATTTTCCCATTCCATTAATGTGAATATGTCCGGTATGAAGAATATCTGGAATCTTATCTAACACAAGTAGATCGTTATTTATAGGAGCTATTTGTGTCTTTTCACCAAAAACTGGAGCAAGGTGTCTACAAATAAGAAATTCTTTCATGGTCTCAATAGGTTTGTTAATATCTAAATCATGAATTAATCTATTTATGTCATGCATACTTTCTCCATGGTATATCAGTGTATTAACATTGTGTGTTTTGATAAGAGAAGGATTACCCAAACATTTAATTCCTAAATTTGTTAATTCTTCACAATATTTTTTGGGTACCGCTGGTCGGGGTATTGCGTTTCTAACGGGTTCGTGGTTGCCAGATACATAAAACACCTTAATGTAATCGGGAATTTCTGATAATAGTTCTGAAGCTTTTTTGAACTGTTTAAATATGTCTGATATGATTAAATCTTCTTTTTGGTTTGGATAAATACCTATACCATCAATTAAATCACCATTAATGACGAGATATTTTATTTTTGCAGCATTATCTCTTAAGATCTTATTACTACTCTTCCCGTTCAAAAATGTTAGAAACCTTTTAAATAAATATTCCTCAAATTCTTTACTACCGATGTGGGTGTCAGAGATTAATGCAATAGACAAAGGATCAGGAGATAAATTTGGTTCAAAATCAGTTGGAATATCGATTTTTGTAATATAATTGGCAAAAATTATCCCTTTTCTTCCATCTTCACCAGGGTTATATGAACCCTTGACAAAAAGCATTTGATCGTTAAAAGTTCTCTCAATAATGTTGATGTATTCCAAATTATCAGAGTTATTTTGAATTAAAACGCTAATTTTTCCAGTTAAATCCTCTAAAGTTAGTAAAAAATTCCCTTTTTTTGTTTGATGCACATTTTCTACTAAACCTACTGTAGAGATTTCAGCACTATTTGATAATCTAAAAATATTATTAATATTCGTTGCTGCGCTTGCTTCGGGTCTTTTTCTCATGAGATTTCTGAGTTTATTGTATTTATCGAGTGTTAATTCGTAAAAATCATCATATCCCCCGTTTGTATATAATCTTCCGGTAGGATCACTTAAAATCTCAATTTGAAAATCATAATCCTTTGCAACAGGCTTAAACGCAAAAGCTGATACCGTCGATTCGTGATTTTTTTTTTTTTTTTTTTCCGATGGTTTTTTTATTACTGGCGAGGATTTAGGAATAGCATGCTTTATTTTTTCAGGTAGGGAAGGATTGACAATTTGTCCCAATTTCATTGGAGCAAATTCTTGTTTGAAATTTTCTGCAATTGATTCATTTTGGCTAACATTGATTTTATTTTGAGCTTCTTCTTTCAAAGGCAGAGAAAGATGTTTAGTTAACGCTCGCTTTAAAGCTTTTTGTAATTCTTCATTTGATATTTCATTAACAACGGTTTCCGTTAAATGGCTTTTAAATGAAGGAATAAAGCTAGTTTCCTTAATAAGGATGTTTACATTTTTCATCGGATTGTCGAGATTTAACACACACTCTAACATTTTGGGGCTAATGTTAATACCAGAATTAACTAATTTTTTTAGAATTACATGTTTCTGCTCAGATATCTTGGTCTTCAAATCACTCTTATCCAGAATAGAATTATTATATTTATGAAATGATACAATTAAATTGTTTATTATTAAAGAACAAACAAATTTTTTTAAGTATTAGGAGGGTGTATCAATTCTCATACTTTCATTATAAACTGTAAATCTCCCCAAGTTCTTATAATACTGTTCAACTAACCTATTAATAAAATATTTTATTTTCGAAGTAAGAATTTAATTTTATGTATCTAGTTTTCTGTATAGACTGTATTTTAGTAACGATAAAGTGAGCTGTATTATGGTAGAAATGAGCAAAGAAACAGAGGAATATTTTTCTAACTTGCAAAAAGATGTAGATGAGTGTTACGAAATTGCTGAAAATGCTCGGCAAAAAGGATTGGATCCTGAAATCTTCGTAGAATCTCCTCAAGCTAAAGATTTGGCGGGAAGGGTTGAAAAACTCGTGGGCCCTTTAGGAGTAGCTAAATTAATAAGAAGGTTAAAAAATTTAGGTAAATCTGAAGATGAAATAGTATTTCAAGTAGTTTCTGACATACTTGGACAGAAAATTGGAAATATTGACTCCCTTGAAGAGAGAGTTGAGAGAGCAATACGAGTTGGGCTTGCCATAAAAACGATGGGTGTTGTTAGCGCTCCACTTGAAGGCATTTCCAAAATTTTAATACGAGAGGATCGCCACCACAATAAATATCTGTCATTGTATTTTGCGGGACCTATTAGAGCTGCAGGAGGGACGACGGCCGCTTTATGTGTGTTAATAGCGGATTATGTTAGGAAAAAGTCAAATATACCAAAGTATGAAGCAACTGAAGGTGAAATCGGGAGGTACGTAGAAGAAGTAAAACTTTACGACAGACGAGTACATTTACAATATCCTTCCTCTAATGATGAGATAAGATTTGCTGTTGAGCATTTACCCGTGGAAATAAACGGAGATTCCACCGAAGATGAAGAAGTTTCAGCTTTTAGGAAACTTCCGAGAATCGAAACAAATAAGATAAGGGGAGGTGCTTGCTTAGTCCTAAACGACGGTATTCTTCTCAAAGCTCCAAAACTTTTAAAAATTGCAAAAAGCATGAACTTGGAAGGCTGGGATTGGTTAGCGAAATTAAAAGACATCTCACAGAAAGGTGAAAAGAAAGTTAATATTGATACCATGGATAAAAACAGTAAGGTTGTTATTCCTCCTAATTCAAAATATGTTTCTGATGTTATCGCAGGTAGACCTGTATTTAGTCACCCTTCTGAAATTGGTGGGCATAGAATTCGATATGGAAGATCCCGAAACACTGGATTAGCTGCGGCAGGTATGAACCCTATAACAATGACGTTATTAGATGATTTTATTGCGATTGGAACGCAATTAAGAATTGAAAGACCAGGAAAAAGCGCTAGTATCTGTCCGGTTAGTTCAATAGAACCCCCTATTGTAAAGTTGAAAAATGGGGCTGTAATGCAAATTTCAAATATGAAAATGGCAAAAGAATGTTTTCAGAACATAGAAAAAATTCTATTTTTGGGCGATATTCTTTTTGGATTTGGTGAATTTTCTGAAAATAATCATAAATTAGTTCCTTCGGGCTACGTAGAAGAATGGTGGGCTCTAGAATTAGAGGAAGCGATACATAGTCTACAAAATCCTAGCGCAGAGCTGGTTAAATATATAAAAGATCCCTTTAATAATATTCCTTCTACAATAGAAGCTTTAGATATAGCGAAAAAATACAATATACCCCTTCATCCAAAATATATTGACTTTTGGGGAAATATCTCAGGGGAAGAATTATTAATTCTAAGAAAAGCTTTGATTTCCAATTATAACGAGAATAGCAACAGAATCAGTTTAAAAAATACTAAAGAACTTAAGGATATTTTAGAAAAAGCATTTGTTTCTCATACGATTAATGATGCTAAAATATTATTAGATGTTCCTACAACAGAAATTTTTGTAGTTATATTTGATTTGAAAAATAAAAAAGATCATGATCTAACTAAAGATGATGATGTCTTTACACTTTTTTCTGCGTTTTCTCCTGTAGAAATTAGGAATAAAGCTCCAATCTTCATGGGAACTCGAATGGGCCGACCTGAGAAATCCGAAAGAAAAAGCATGAAAGGCGTTCAGAGTTTATTTCCACTTAGTGACAAGGTGGGAAATACAAGATTAGTAGAGAAAGCGGTAGAACTTGAAAAAGTAAAAATTGACATTTGTAGAAAGAAATGTCCTAAATGTGACACCATTACTCCTTTTAACTTATGTCCTAATTGTGGAACGCATACAGAATTTCAAAAGATATGTCTTAAATGCAATAAATATTATCCTAAAAACGAAGAAAAATGTCACCAGTGCGGGGGATTGCTTAATTTTTCTAAAGAAGCTTCCTTTAACATAAAAAATTATACACAATCTATGTCAAGTTCGCTAAATCTAGCTTTGCCAAGTAAATTTAAGGGGATTCTTGGTTTAACTAATAAATTTAAAGTTCCAGAACCAATAGTTAAGGGAATATTGAGAGCTAAAAATGGATTAATGGTCTATAAAACTGCTGAAATCCGTTATGATGCTACTGATATCCCATTAACTCATTTCAAACCGAAAGAAATCAAGACACCAGTAAAAAGATTAATAGAATTAGGATATGAAAAAGATTTTAAAAATAACATTTTAACCAATCCTGATCAGATACTAGAACTTCAAGTGCAAGATGTCCTATTGTCAGATGATTGCGCTGACTATTTCGTGAGGGTAGCTAAATTTATTGACGACGAACTTGAGCATTTTTATAAAATGGATAAGTTTTACCAAGTTAGAACGAGAGAAGATCTTGTAGGTCATCTAGTCGTAGGCCTAGCACCTCACACCAGTGCTGGAATTGTAGGAAGAATAATTGGTTTTACCCACGCGAGATCTATATATGCACATCCATTTTGGCACGCAGCAAAACGCAGAAATTGCGACGGAGATGAAGATGGTGTAATGCTTCTTTTAGATCCTCTACTAAATTTCTCTAGATATTATTTACCAAGTAAAATCGGTGGAAGAATGGACGCTACCCTCGTAATATCTTCTGTATTAGATCCAAACGAAATAGATAGCGAAGCTCATAATATAGATACTCTTTATAAATACCCGTTAGAGTTTTATGAGGCAACTCTGAACTATGTTATGCCCATAGAAATAGAAGATAAAATGAATTTAGTAAAAAAACGATTAGGAACGATCGATCAATACATAAATCTTGGTTTTAACATCCCTACCAAAAATATTAACGAAGGTCCTATTACTACAGCATATAAAACTTATATTACAATGGAAGAAAAAATCGACGCTCAATTGCACCTTGCAAAAATTATTAAAGCTGTGAACGAGAAAAAGGTTGCTGAAAAGATTTTATCTACTCATTTCAACCCTGATATCTTAGGAAATTTAAGAAAATTTGCTATGCAGACTTTTAGATGTGTAAAATGTAATGAAAAATTCTCACGTCCACCACTTTCAAATGCGGGAAAGTGTCCAAAATGTGGTAATAAAGTAATTTTGACAGTCAATCGAGGAGGTATCGGAAAATATATCCCTAAAGCTTTGAAACTATGCAAATCTTTTAATTTAGATGAATATACAATTCAAAGAATGGAATTAACAGAAGAATATGTCGAAAGTCTTACTAATAATCCTAAGATAAAGCAACAGAAATTATCTAACTTCTTTTGAAGAAGAATATAATGAATCAATGGATCTTATTGATGTATAACAGATTTCTATACAACCGTTCAAATTTTCAGGGTTGCATTTATCGGGAGTATCTTTAAAGGAATGAATGAATTTAGAATCATTTGCGGAATGAAAGTATGCCACTTGAAATGATGATTTAGTTCTTCTAGCTAAAGATCGGAAACTTTTGTGATCTGCTTTAGATCCTAAAACTCTATCATACACAGTTATTGGAATATTCAATTCATTTGCGGTTTCTTCAAGTTTTTTATTTAAGTCAAACGGAGCTTTCCGACGTCTTAAATGCAATGAACTTTTTGTTTCAAGTCCTATATAAGATCCCACCATATCTACATTTATATTGAAAGAACTATTTAAATCATACTTTTTTCTTAAGTAAGCGCGGTTACTCTTACAATAAGCTTTCGATCCTTTTAAACCCCATTCTTCAGCGCTACTCCATAATATTATTACATCGTAATTTTCAAGGGGATTCCTTTTAATTAATTTTGCCAGTTCAATTAAAATGGCAACTCCACTAGCGTTATCAATAGACCCCTTAGAACGGTTATTATCGTATATAAGTAAAAAGATGATTGTTGTCATAGCAAATTCAATTAGCGTAAAAGTAACCATCAATTGAGTTGTCTCTTCTGTACTATTAAGGAAAAAAGCGATGTTTGCGATAAGTATGGCGAATATGACATAGGGAATAATAATAATTCTGAAGAAAAAAAAGAAAACTTTTTGTATGCCATACGGAAAGTTTGCGGAAAAAGTATCGTAATGGGCGCTTAATATTATAACTGGTTTTTTCTTCTGTTTTTTAACTGATTTAATTTTTGCAACTACATTTTTTGATTCCTCCCTTCCTACTAACGAGTAATTTCGCAGGCGTGGAAAAACATATTTGACTGCAAAATAAGCAACAATAACTAATAACAAACGAAATACTATCAGATAAGTAAATAAAATAATATAAGTAAGCCTCATAAATATCCTTTTAGCTCCAGTAAAGGCGAAATAGTCCATATTACATTTTATATTCTCGTTATTCATCTCACTTTTGATATACAAAGCTGCTTTAGTTTCTCCCGTGGAAGAAGGTGAACGAGAAAAAGCCAAAGCCTTAACGTGATTTATTGAGGTATCAATTTGATTTATATTTAAGCTTAAAATAGTGTTCATAACTTTCTCAATACATGTCAACTTTTTAATATATTGTTTTATTTTTTATATCTCTGATACTATTTAGTCTTAAAGCAAATTACAGACAAAATAAAAAATGCAGGAGGAGGGATTCGAACCCTCGAACTCCTATGAGACTAGAGCCTCGGTCTAGCACCGTTGACCAGGCTTGGCAACTCCTGCAAAAATTCTAAATAAAAAGCGGATAGTTTTTTATCAATTTTCTTGAACTTAATAGCATTAAAGAATAGAACCATTAAAAAATTTTTTTTTTATTTTCTTTGATTAGAAAATAGTGAAAGGAGTAGACACTGACTTTATTAGAAGATATTTGCGAGTTTCATAATGGTATTTATTTAACAAAATTTTTATTCATAAGTTTTAAATAATTATATAATTGGTTTGTTTAGATTTTGATTTAACAAGAAAAACGAAGATGAGAAGGAATGTCGGTTGATACAAAAAAGTTGATGGCTTTACTCCAATGGTATAAACAGAGCTTGGGTGAAGATTTAGTTGCAGTGCTTGTTGTAAATAGAGACGGTTTGATCATGGATTCTTTAGTAGGGGCTTCAGAAAAATCGCTTGATGAAGAAATCATTGGGGGTGTAAGTGCTTTAGTTGAACCGGTATTAACTAGAATCACGGAAGAATTTAGTTCAGGATCGTTTGGAACGGGTACATTTGATACTGAAGAATATAGATTCATATTCTGTGAATCTGGACCAGAAGCTGTTCTAGTTACAGTTTTAAATTCTTTATCAGGAGTAGACGCGGTTTTCCCTTACGCGTATTTAGCAGCTGAGAAGATTGCGCGTATAATGGATGGAAGAACTGTGAGCCCTGTTATTCCTAAATTAATTTCAGAACCCGGTGGGAACCAAATCCAGCGAAAAGTAGATAAAGTTCAAAAAGTTAAAATTAAATCTAAGGAATACGCTTTTAAATTAATTCTTGGAGGAGACGGAGCTGTTGGTAAAACAAGTATGGTACATCGATATGTAGAGAATGTTTTTGCTAAAGACTATAAATCTACAATAGGGACTTCAATAATGAAAAAGGAATGTTCTTTTGAAGAGCTCGATAGCACTGTTAGGTTTGTAATTTGGGATTTGGCAGGTCAAGCTCAGTTCAAACTGGTAAGACAGTCATATTTAGCAAATGCAGAAGCAGGAATTTTGGTCTATGACGTAACTAATCGAGTTAGTTTTGAAAGTATAGATAAAAATTGGTATATCGAGATTAAAAAAAGTTCTCCTAATATCGCACTTATATTGGTAGGGAATAAGATAGATTTAACAGAAGATAGAGTTGTTTCAAGCAAAGAGGGGGAATCACTAGCAGAGAAATTACAGTTAATATATATTGAAACATCTGCTAAGACGGGAGAGAACATAAATGACGCTTTCAAAATGCTTGCTCTACAAATTATTAAAAGGTATATAGAAACGCAAGATATATAAATGGAGCCTTTGGGGGGAGTTGAACCCCCGATCTACTGATGATTCGAATCAATTAATTTTACGAATCAGTTGCTCTACGACTAAGCCACAAAGGCTAGTAAATGAATATTATAAATATAAATTTTAAAAAATTATAAAATTTTCTAATGAATGAAAACGATATCGTTAGTGCAATCGGAGAAGTAAAACTAATCCACATAATAGAAGATATAATTCTAAAAAAGACGGGTAAAGAATTAGTTAGAGACGATTCCTTTTTTTTTAAAATTGAAACTAGGAAAGATATGGAAGATTTAGTTCTTAACTCGGATATGTTTAATGCCACAACGGACGCCCCTATCCAAATGAATTTTTATCAGATGGGACGAAAATCTGTTCTCATGAATATTAGTGATCTCGTCGTTAAGGGTGTAAAACCTGAAGGGATTATTGTTTCTTTAGGGCTCCCGGAAGAATTAAAAGTCCTAGATTTTACTAGGTTAATGGAGGGCATCGTTGATTACTCTAAAGCATGGAATTTAAATTACATTGGTGGAGATATTAATTCTACACATGATCTTATCATTAATCCAACAGTTTTTGGTTTTAAGAAGCCTAATAAAATAATTTACCGAAAAGGTGTAAAACCAGGTAATATAGTAACAATAAACAATAAATTTGGTTTAACAGGTGTAGGGTTTGATATAATTTTAAACAAGAAAGGGCGATTAGAAGATTTTTCTGAATATGAGAGAGCAATAAAAAGTGTGTTAGAACCAAACGAAATAGGAATAGAGGGAATTATTCTGGCCGACAACGAATTAGCTACGGGTAGTATTGATTCTTCAGATGGCTTATCGAAATCTTTGAAAGATTTAATGTTGTCAATATCTGATTTGGGTTTTGAAATCGAATTCGATGAAAGTTTAATCCATCCAGACGCTTTACGATATTCCAAAGATTTCCCAATTTCGCTTGAAAAATTAGTCTTTAGCGCGGGAGAAGAATTTATTCATCTTTTTACAATTGATAGAAAAAACTTTGAAGTCGCTCAAAAGTTAGTTTCTTCTAAAGGTGGGAAATTATTTAAAGTTGGAAAAGTTATTCCTGAGGAAAAAATCTATTATTTAAAAGAAGGTAAAAGGATTGAACTAAAAAATCAAGGATATGAACATTTCAGATAATTTGATTCAAGGAAATCACTCTATGTATGTAGAACATACATAATCACAGAAAAAGTTATAAATTATTCTAGATTTGATCTATTACAATTTTACTTAAGTATCATTTTCACAGAAAAAAACATTTGATCTTAATAAAATTTTTTAGTAAGGGCCATTAGCGCAGGCAGGTAGCGCAGCAGGCTTTTAACCTGAAGGTCGTGGGTTCGATACACTCAATCGTTTAGAATTGATGCGAAATTCCCACATGGCCCGTATTTTTCAATAATTGGTATAGGTTTTGAGTTTAGAGCTTAAAGGATATTTCAATTTTTTCTAAAATATCATAACGATAAAAATTAATTTCGCTGAAAATTAATAATTATAATAATACTCTTTTGAAGTTAAGTTTCATGCCCGATTTAGAATTTAAATTACCCTCTGACGAATCAGAGCAATTGTTAGTGAAGTCTCAAGATACAGCAAATGTAAGTTATGGATGCGATCCTAATAATAGAGATATTAAAGATCTATTAAAGTATGGAGTTATAAACTTAGACAAACCTAGTGGTCCAACGAGTCACGAAGTAGTCTCATGGGCGCGTAAAATTTTAGATATTGATAACGCTGGGCACGGAGGAACATTAGATCCAAAAGTAACAGGAATCTTGCCTTGCGCTCTTGGCAAAGCTACTCGGGTTTTGTCAGCATTATTAAATGCAGGTAAAGAATATGTTGGAGTTATGTATTTGCACGAACCTGTGATGCCAAAAAAAATAGAGAAAGTATTTAAGATATTTACAGGCAAAATTTATCAGACTCCTCCCATAAAATCGTCAGTAGTAAGAAAATTAAGAATAAGGGAAGTATATTATGCGAGCGTGCTTGAAGTTAATAGCAATCATGTGTTATTTAAAGTTGGGTGCGAAGCAGGAACCTACATTCGAAAGTTATGTTTTGACATAGGAGAAGCCTTATGTTCTGGAGCCCATATGTTGGAACTAAGGAGAACTAGAGTTGGGCATTTTAAAGAAGATGAGAGTTTAATAAGCCTTCAAAATCTAAAAGACTCATATTCTTTATACAAGGATGAGGGTGAAGAGTTCTATTTAAGAAAAATTATCTCACCTATGGAAAAGATTGTTTCCCATTTGCCAAAAATTTATGTGAGAGACACTGCCGTTGATGCATTATGCCATGGTGCTGATTTAGCTGCTGCTGGAGTTTGTTATATTGATGCAAGAATTAAACCAGAACTACAGATTGTATATATGTCTCTCAAGAAAGAATTAATTGGATTTGGCGTAGCAAGTTTGGATGCAATGAAGATTTACAAAGCGAAGTCGGGTATTGTAGCAAAAACAAATAAGGTGTTTATGGAACGGGGAGTATATCCAAGATGGAATGAAATCAAAAATAATTAAGAATCAGCTCAGTAGATATGGATAAAAAGAATCAACACTACTCAACACAATTTCCTGATGTAAGAGTTAAAGTACATTCCGTTTCAGAAAGTCTGAAACACCACTTATATCTCTTTAAAACGATTACAGGAGTATTCTCGTTCAAAAAACTAGATTTGGGAACTAAAGTTTTTATAGAACACATGAAAATTCCAGAAGAAAAGTGCGTATTACTTGATCTGGGATGCGGATATGGCCCGATTGGGATTGTACTAGCATATTTAACGCCCCAAAGTACCATATATTTAACCGATATTAATAAAAGAGCGCTCTGGTGTGTTAGGGAAAACATTAAATATAATTTGTCAGAGAGATCAGGCAAAGTTATAGTTTTGGAGGGAAGTTATTTTAAACCCTTTGAAGCTAAGAGCGTTAAATTTGATGGGATATATATGAATCCCCCCTTACGTAGTGGTAGACGAGAATTTCTCACTTTGTGTGAGGACATACCTAGATATTTAAACTCCAAGGGTTTATTTCAATTCGTTATAAAAAAAAAAATGGGAGCAGAATATATACATATCTATTTGAAAAAGCATCTTTCAGAGTTGTTTGAAATAATTGAGGTAACTTTTAAGAGATCTGGATACTGGATTTTCTGTTTGACATCATTCTAGATTTTCTCAAGTGTTAGAATTGTATTTATTATCAATTTTCCAACTAGAATAATAAAAGAGATTATGAGTAAAAAGGGTAAATTTTTTTAGAAATCGAATATTTCATGCAATAATTAGCGAGGAAAGAGGATTTTTTTTTGACTAAGAAAAGGAAAATAGATGTGCTACTTCATGAACTAGTCCCTAAACATTACCTTCTGACAAAAGAAGAATCACAAAATTTATTAGAGAAATATCAGATAAATATTTCTGACTTACCTCAAATGGATGAAAAGGACCCGGTGTCGATAGCAATTGGTGCAAAAGAGGGAGATATTGTAAAAATTGTTCGGGAATCCCATACGACTGTAAAAAATATAGATTATTATCGCTATATCAAAAAAGAAAAAGTTTAGTAAATCTCTTTTATTAAAAATAATATTCCAATAGGTTAATTAAAATTGAGTTCTGAAAAATTATCTAATAGTAGTAAATGGGTTGTGTTAAAAAGCTTATTTGACGAAAAAGGTTTAGTACGCCAACATCTCGATTCTTATAATAATTTTATAGAAGAAGAGATGCAAAGCATAGTTGATGAATCGAATGAAGTAATACCGGATATTCCCGGATTTAAAATCAATTTTGGTAAAATTAAAGTTGGGGTTCCAAAAGTTAGAGAAGCAGATGGTGCTACAATGGAAATTACACCTATTGAAGCTAGGATAAGGGAGTTAAGCTACGCAGCCGATATTACCTTAGAAATGACCCCTATAACTATTGATGAACGAACTCAAAGGGAAGAGGAGGAAGAAATCCTTGACATCTATATTGGTAAAATACCAATTATGCTAAAAAGTTGCCGTTGTCCTTTGGAAAGTTTATCTGAACAAGAATTAATTAATAGAGGGGAAGACCCACTCGATCCTGGTGGATATTTTATTATTAATGGAACAGAACGGGTACTAGTAACGCAAGAAGATTTAGCACCTAATAGAATTCTAGCTGAAGAAGCTAGCCGAAGTTCCAGTGCAACGCACCAAGCAAAAGTGTTTTCAACAAGAAGTGGTTTTCGAGCACCAGTAACAATAGAAAGAAAAAAAGATGGAAACCTAAGAGTTTCTTTTCCTTCAGTTCCTGGTAAAATACCATTAGCAATCTTGATGCGTGCCTTGGGATTACACTCTGATAGAGAAATCTTTGAAGCCATCTCCGAAAATGATGATATTCAAAAAGAATTAATCCCCGTCATAGATGTTGCTTCTGAAATCCAAGTTTTAAAAGATCCTGAGAAATCTCAACAAAACTCTTTAGACTATATAGGAAAAAGAGTAGCAATAGGACAAACAAAAGACTATCGTATTAGAAGAGCGCTTCAAGTTTTAGATCGATACCTATTACCTCATGTTGGAAATGCGGAGGAAGACCGCATTAAAAAAGCTTATTATTTAGGACAAATGGCTCAGAAGGTTATGGAACTTGCTTTAGGGTTTCGTGAGCCAGATGATAAGGATCATTACGCTAACAAAAGATTGAAATTAGCTGGTGAATTATTTACATCACTTTTCAGAGTAGCGTTTTTAAATCTTGTAAAAGACATAAAATATCAGTTAGAACGTACCGCCGTTCGAGGAAGAGCACCTAATATTAAAACTGCTGTGAGAGCAGATGTAATAACTGAAAGAATAAGGCACGCTTTAGCAACGGGTAATTGGGTTGGTGGAAAAGCAGGAGTTAGTCAATTATTAAACAGAACTAACCATGTGGCAACATTAAGTCATTTAAGAAGAGTTATATCTCCATTAAGTAGAAGTCAACCTCATTTTGAAGCAAGAGATTTACATCCTACCCAGTGGGGGAAGATCTGTCCTGCAGAAACCCCAGAAGGACCAAATTGTGGTTTAGTTAAAAATTTAGGATTGGCTTCTATTATCTCAGTAGGTACAGACGAGAGAGTTATCGAGAATATTTTAATCGATCTCGGAGTAATTCCTATTAACGAAGTGAAAAACATAAAGGGGGAAAAAGTAAACATATTTCTTAATGGTAAATTAGTTGGCATTCATCAAAAATACAATCCTTTCACGAATCAACTTCGAGAGAAAAGGCGGAAGGGTGAGATTGGTCAGCACGTTAATATTGGTTATTATCACGATTCAAGAGAAATTCAGATAAATTGCGATGCTGGAAGAGCAACTAGACCACTATTTATAATAAAAAATAGCCAAATTCTTACCACAAATGAGGATATAGAGAAATTAAAGCAAGGTAAGTATACTTGGTCTGATTTGATTCAGAAAGGTGTTATAGAGTATTTAGACGCTGAAGAAGAAGAAAACGCATTTATTGCGATGTTCGAAGAAGAAATTACCCCTGAACATACTCATTTAGAAATTTCACCGGCAGCAATTCTTGGCATTTGCGCTTCCATTATTCCATTTCCTGAGCATAATCAGTCTCCAAGAAATACTTACGAAGCAGGAATGGTAAAGCAAGCACTAGGTCTGTTTGCTGCAAACATGCATTTAAGACTCGATACCCGCGGTCATACCCTTCATTACCCTCAACAAGCTTTAGTGAAAACAAGCCCAATGGAAATCATTGGTATTAATCGTCGGCCAGCGGGTCAAAATTTCATAGTAGGAATGATGAGTTATGAAGGATATAATATTGAAGATGCGATTATTATAAACAAAGCGTCAATAGAACGCGGATTAGCACGTTCTCACTTCTTTAGAACTTACGATGCTGAAGAGAGGAAATATCCAGGAGGAGAATTAGACAAATTCGAGATTCCAGAGAGAGGAGTAAGAGGATTCAAATCTGCTGAATCTTATAGGTTACTTTCTGAAGAAGATGGAATTATCGAACCCGAAACGGCTGTTAACGGCGGTGATGTTCTTATTGGTCGTACATCTCCCCCACGATTTATTAAATCTTACGAAGAATTTGAATTGATGCAACCAAATAGACGGGAAACCTCAAAAAATATGCGTCACAATGAAAAAGGGATTGTGGACACAGTAATCATATCTGAGACTGTGGATGGAAATAAATTAGTTAAGATTAAAGTTAGAGATTTACGAATTCCAGAGTTGGGAGATAAATTTTCTTCCAGGCATGGTCAGAAGGGAGTACTTGGTCTCGTCCAACCCGCAGAAGACATGCCCTTCACTTCAAATGGAGTAGTTCCAGATATTATCGTAAATCCTCATGCTATGCCATCGAGAATGACTTTAGGACAATTATTTGAGGGCATTAGCGGTAAAATCGCTTGCACAACGGGGAAGTTGGGCGACGCTACGGCGTTCGAGTGGAAAGATATCACGAAACTTCAAGAGCAATTAGTAGAAGCAGGCTTTGAATTTAATGGCAGAGAGGTTATGTATAACGGTATTACCGGTAAAAAATACGAAGCCGGGATTTATTGCGCACCTATTTATTATCAAAAATTACATCATCTCGTTGCAGATAAGCTTCATGCTCGAGCGAGAGGACCCGTTCAAATCTTAACGAGACAACCTACAGAAGGTAGAGCAAGAGAAGGGGGATTACGTTTTGGTGAGATGGAAAGAGATTGCTTAGTTGGCCATGGATCGGCACTATTATTAAAGGAGAGACTACTCGATGAGTCTGATCGAACAGTGATTTTAGTTTGTGAAAAATGTGGGCTTTTAGCTGTGTACGATCGCAACAGAGATAAGAGATACTGCCCTGTATGTGGAGAAAGCACTGTGATATCTAAAGTAGTATGTTCTTATGCCTTTAAACTTTTATTGCAAGAAATGATGTCTCTTGGATTAGCTCCGAGACTTAAATTAAAAGAAAAAATATAAGTTAATTTCTCTTTTTTACGTTCTTTTTTATTGGTTAAAAAAACGAGCTTAGATTACATTTGTGAAGTAAAAAAAAAAAGAAATTTTAAATTCCAAATCCCAAGAAGTTATACAACTCTGGTATCATAGTATAGAGAAGGAACAGGAAAAATAGGGTCAATAAGGCTATCCATACTGCCTGATCCCACGGAATACTGATGAAAAATTTGGCTAATACTAAAATTAATAGAAATCCTATGATTGGTGTTAACTGAGTTAAGTGGTTTGAACCACTAAAAGCAACAAGGTCACCGACGACTGAGAGCACTGAATTCACGGCGCCCAAGATTATTGGTAATATCAAAACAAAGATCAGGGCTAAGATGATGATAACAAACTTTTTATCAGAAGCTTTAGTTTTCGATGCTATAAGTAAAACCGCAATGTATAGTATCAATGCGACAAGTACAGTTGCTAAAATTAACCATAGAATAAACTCTATAGTAGGGTCTAGTTGAAATAACATTTTTATTGCTCCAGTTAGATATATTAAGTAAGTTTATATTTAAATTAAGAAAGACATATTCTCCCTCTTTTATAAATATTTTTCATATTTTTTATTGAATTTATTGGAAATTAGGAGAACGGTAAAAAGTGTCAATAATATAAGAGAGGAGAAAATGAAATCCGATTTTACCCATAGTTTGAGTAAAATTTTTTACGAGTTTTATTAAATCCCAAATGTAATAAGGAAGAAGTGAAACGCAAACCCTAATAAAATTGCAGCAATGCTAATTGATATAATCGAGAGTTTTATTGATAATTCTCTTCCATATCTCGTATAAACGATTAAAATAGCCAAAGAAAAGAATCCTATGAAAAGAAAAATCCACGCTAAGACCCAAATAGTTATTGAGGGAACTTGAAAATCATCGATCTGCAGATATAAAAATAACATCAATAATCGTAACTTGTTTTTATGGTTTAAGTAATATCTTATCTTTTATTTTTTTTTAACTTTATTAATCTGATTTCATATATGTCGCCATGGGATAAAATTGTTAATAATTTTCATAGAAATTTTGAAGAATCGTAGATCTTTTTTGCGGTTTTTAGGTATTTTATGAGGTATGGTAAACCATTGAACTTTTTTTCAAGAAAATTAACGAATTCTTGAAATTCTAATTTTCTATGAAGATATCCGTTTCTAAGTAAAGAAAAAATAAAAAAGATAAAGTTTTTTATTAGAATCTTAAATTCAATAGAAAACTTATTAGTTCTCCTAAAATTTATAGATTCCCTCATAAAATGCAGTATATTTTTTTTTATTTTATCTTCAATATGTAAATATTCTATATGATTTGATATATTAAGAACAGAAGTTAAATAATAGCTTTTATCGAAATATTTACAAAAATAGAATCCGAATTTGAACACAGCCTTAGTAAATTCTCTCATGGAATCTAAAATTTTTTGGGGAGATTTACTTTCTTTTAGGCTTTTATCTAGATGGTAAAGGCTTCTCACGAAAATATCGTCGAAATCATACTTAAGTTCAGAAATCTTAGGAAGCTGATTTCTTATGTCTTTACCATATAGGAGTTGGGAGTTTTCTTGAAATTTCAAGTCTAAAATACTCCACTCATAATTAGCAAATGATTGGTGGATAAACAGCTCCTTTTCTTTTAATCCTTGTAATGTATTATATCCTAACCAAACATTAAAATTATCGACATTTTTAGTTTCGTGTCGAACTTCTGTCCATTCGAGTTTAGGGATTTTATCGAAGGAGTTAACTATAACAATTACATCAATATCAGTGATTTTCCAATCAGATGGAAGTGTTATATCGAAACAGCTTCCTATACCGAACACACTAATGATGCTCTCTTTAAAACTATCCTCTAAGTAGGCGATGATCTTTGAAATTATACTATCTTTTGTTTTAATTTTGTTCACAATTTATTGCTTAAATTAAAATTTAAAGTTATGTTCTATTTATAATATCATTATTTAGATTTATATTATTAGAGAAATAATATTACGAGTTAAAATGCATTTTATAACTAAGTTAATCGAAACGCCAAAATTAGACGATCCTGCTAAAGAACACATGAGAATCCATAGACATTTCTACAGATATTCTAAAGGAGATTTTATCGGTCCTGCTTTAAAAATTACTAAAACAAGTGGAAAAATAACACTTAAAGGAACTCATGAATACGAAGATTTAATCTTAGAGCTTGTTGTGAAATCCTTATCAAATGCTCAAGCTGATATTGAAATTAAAGGAAAATTGATTACTGGAAGAGATTTAAAAGATACGATATCAAATCTAGGTTTAAACTGGGATTTGAAAAAATCTACAGGTAAAACGCAAAATTACAAAGCTGAAATAGTGGACCAAATCAATAAAAGCCTGTTACTTCAAGCCCTAGAATTATTTAGAGAAAACAGCTATCTGCTGTTGTCTTTCGTGATTAATCCCAATTGTAAGGTTACGACCAAAAAAAACATACCACAACCATCCAAAAAAAAAGTTGAAGACGACGATGTGAGCAAAAGAATTCAATTTTGTACTGGTGTACTTAGTAATACAGATGCTAATCTAAAGATGGTGCTAGATTTAACTATTCCTGATTTTATATCTGATATCCCTGCAAATTGGAAGACCTTTACCGTATTTAATAATTATAAAATAAAAGAGATTGAGATTCCTACAAATATTAAGGATTCTCGTTTATTAAGAATCATGGCTATACGAAAAGGAAAAATGTTTCGATCAATTGACATTAACGGTGAATTAATAGAAAAGCAATACTCAATTGTAGTTTAATATTAAGCACACAAATTCTAATAAATTGAAATTCAAAAAATTTAATTTTAATGAATGTTTTACTTGGACAACGAATAGAAGAGAATAAGAAGATCAAGGATTATGAAGGAATTAAACCCTCTATTAAAGTCTTTTTTATATATATTAGGTGGCGATATAGCTATAGAAGTTGGAAATGAATTATTGAATTCAGAAGAAGATGATATAACTGATGAGGGTATTACTGAAAATATTAAAGACCGCTTTAAAGGCGAAAACCCGGACATAAGTTTTGAAGAAAATGATGGAGAATTCTTAAAATTAAATACCGTACGAAAGACTTTATATAAGTTATATAGTGGAAAATTAGCTCAATTTAGAAGAATTCGTGATAAATCTACAGGCTGGTTTATATATTATTGGTGGCATGAATTTGACTTGTTTGAAGAAATTTTACTAGAAAAAAGGAGAGTAATGGAGAATAAGCTAAGAGATAGATTAAAATTCGAGGAAAATAACTACTTCTTTGTTTGTAAAGATTGTAAAGATTCAAATAACCAATTCAATTTTGATAGAGGGTTTGAATTAAATTTCAGATGCCCTGATTGTGGAGGTCCATTAGAGGCTCAAGAAAATAAGGATTTAATTCATTTTCTAATGGAAAAAATAGTTCTAATCGAAAATATAGATTTATCTATAGATACAATAGTTTAATTACATCTCATATTTCGGCTAAGAGATTCGTTCTAAAAAAAATTTAGTGTCTAATTTTATGGGTTACTACGATCTGACGTAATATTTTTGCAAATCTCTTAATTCTATTAGTGTTTATTTCTTTTTCTTTTTAACATAGGCGATATCACCTAAAGAAGAACCGTTAGCTTTTTTCATATACTGACTTTGTTTAGCAGTTGGTTCAATTTCGTCGACTTGTTTAAGAAGTTTAATATTGTAGACATCTTCTATTTTTTTCGCTAACTTTATTGTAGGCTCAACTTTCCCAGCTTCAATTCTTCTTAAAAGTGAAGGTTTTTCGTTTAGTTTTTGAGCAAATTGATCTTGGTTCAGTCCGCGAGAATTACGAGCTTTTCTTATTTTTGTGACATAATCACTGACAATTTCTACGCTCTCTTCGATTTCTCTAGGCCGGACTACTTTTGTCACGGACGATTTAGGTTTAGGATATAATCCTTTGTTACTAGGTGCAATTTTAGTCTTTAATTTGATTTTAACTCCAAATTGGGCACAACTTTGACAAACAACGATTTTTGCCCCTTCTATTAAGACTTTTTCTCCTCTCCCCCATATTTTTCCACCACATATGGGACATTCCTTCTCATATTCATCTGTTAATTTTTTCGACATAAAATAACATTACACTCAAAATTTTCAAAGGAAAAGCACTATGAATAAGATCGGGATATAGAACTCTTATAATTTTTGGTTTTTAGCTACAACTCGTTATAAAATATAATCCAAAAATTTTTTAAAACTACACTGCTTTCTGATATTAGCGTATTACCTTAAGTTTAAATGAATAAATTGTTATTATTAAATTAATTTAGTATCTTAATATTGAAATAAGTAAAAGTTGGGGAATTTAATACTTGACTACGATTAAAGGAAAAGAAAGGAAGAAACAGGAAGAAACTAAAGATGAAGAATATTTAATCACTTATACAAGGCATTTAGAAAAAAGACTAAGAAATCTAGAAACAGAAAAGCAGCTACTAGATGCTGAACGTTTAAGATTAGAGCAAGAATTAAACAGTTTAAGAAATGAAATCGATAGATTAAGAGAACCTCCATTAGTTTCGGCAACTGTAATTGATATGCTAGAAGATACGGGAAAAGTTATAGTAAAAAGCTCCACTGGACCTAGTTTTGTTGTTAACCCCAGCAGAAAAGTCAAGAATGAAAACTTGACTCCAGGAATGCGAGTCGCTCTAAATCAAAGAACTTTTGCAATAATGGAAATTCTACCAACTAAATTAGATCCATTTGTTAAAGGAATGGAAGTCATAGATGGAATTCCAGATATCTCTTACGAGGATGTAGGCGGATTAAATGACCAAATACTAGAGGTGAGAGAAACTGTGGAACTACCTTTGTTAAAACCAGAGTTGTTTAAAAAAATTGGAATTGATCCTCCTAAAGGTGTTTTACTTTATGGCCCTCCAGGTACGGGTAAAACGCTAGTAGCGAAAGCAGTTGCGCATGAAACCGAAGCTACATTTATAAGAATAATCGGTTCAGAGTTGGTTCAAAAGTTTATAGGAGAAGGTGCTCGATTAGTGCGAGAAATATTCAATTTGGCAAAACAAAAAGCCCCTACTATCTTATTTATTGATGAATTAGACGCAATTGGGTCTCAAAGATTAAAAATCGCAACATCAGGAGATAGAGAAGTTCAAAGGACTTTAATGCAATTATTAAGCGAATTAGATGGATTTGAACAAAGGGGAGACGTAAAAATAATTGGTGCGACTAATCGAATTGATATTTTAGATCCTGCTTTGCTAAGGCCTGGTAGGTTTGACAGAATGATAGACTTTCCAATCCCTGATGAAGAAGCAAGATTATCGATCTTTAAAATCCACAGCAAATCTTTAACCATTGAAGGAGATGTTAATTTTAAAAAACTAGTTGAGTTAACTGAGGGTGCTACTGGAGCAGATATTAAAGCCATATGTACTGAAGCTGGAATGTTTGCAATAAGAAAAGATGCGGAGCAAATAGTTAAAGATGATTTTATCAAAGCTGTCAATAAAGTAATGAATAAAATGAAAGATAAGGCTATTCAATCACGGATGTATTCCTAACCATCATTTTTACGAAATTTTACCTTTATTTTATTATTAATTGATACAGAAATCAAATTAATATGGAAACTAAACTGCTTTTTGCTTTAAGAAAAGTAAGGGCTATATCTGATTACCAATTTGGTCAGTCGATAACTGATATTCTGTTTGAAAATGAAAATGAAATTAATTTTGAATTTTCTAAAAACACTGGTAAAATTAAACATGTGTATGACAAAGACAAGCTAATCCTAAATTTAAGACCAACTAATGGATTTTTTACATTGAGTTTATTTTCCGCTGTTAAAATAATTAAAAGCATTCCACCGCTAAAATTAAGAGCGATAGTAATGAATGAAATATCAGAATTCATTAGAAAAGGGCGTAATGTCTTTTGTAAACATGTTATAGACATAGATGATAGTTTAAGACCCTCCGACGAGATTATTGTTGTTAATCAAGAAAACGAAATTTTAGCAATTGGAAAATTATTGATCCCAGTCCCTTATGTTCGAAGTTTTAAAACTGGAATTGCGATTAAAGTTCGAAAAGGTACAGCTAAATCAAAATTATAAAAATTAATAGATAACTATAATATATATATAGTTTAGAGTTGTTGAAAAAAATGGTTAAATTACCAAAGGAAATGCAAAAAAAGGAAAAAAGTAAACCAACGCGACCACAAGCAACAAAGAAGAGAGAAGGACAACAAATTGCTTCAAGACAGATGCGCCGTCGAATGCAACAGCAAGGAATTGATATGGAACCAATTAACGCTACGCGAGTAATAATAGAAGGTCCTGAAAATACTCTTGTAATCGATCAACCCGAAGTCGTTTTAATGAAACAAATGGGACAAGAGATTTATCAAATAATAGGGGATGCAGAAGAATATTCTGTAGGGGAGGTTCAAATAGGGGATAGGGAAGTAGGAGAACGAGAGGACGCTATAGTAGAATCTGAAGCTAAAACGGTTATTACTGAAAATGATATAATGTTAGTGGCAGCTCAAGCGAATGTAGATAAAGAAGAAGCGAATGCTGCGTTGATTGATAGTGAAGGAGATATTGCTAAAGCCATTTTATTTTTAAAAAATAAACCTTGATATCTTGAATTGTATTTGTAGAAAAAATAAGAATTAAGAATCATTGACCATTCAATTTTTTATAATTAGTACGGTAGAAAGATATGTCAAAAGTAAAGAAAAAGCCCACTCGGTCGCCGGGAGGATTATCCCAAGAAGAAATAGTATTTGAGAAAGTTATCAATTTTTCAGGTTGGATGTTTTTAATTGCTTTATTAGCTTTAATAAGCGCGTTTTTTATTTTTGACATGATACTCGACTTGATTGAACTAACATTAAATGCATCAACATTTACATTAATAATTTTCACTGGCACTAATGCAGCAATTAGCTTTGCCTTAGCAACTCGCGTTAAGAAAAACAGAGATCAAAAAAGGAAATTGTTTATAGATTGGCTTTTAGGTCAATTTATTTTTTGTATGATTGCAGTTTTTGTTGTTGCCGCTTATCAATGGTAATTACTTTTTATTTTCCTTTTGTAACTGCGCAGATTTATTTATAATCTTCTCTTGGAGGATTAAACACGTCTATAACCTCTGAATCCTCCAATATTTTTGCCCCATGTTTTTCGTTTGATTCAAAAACATAACTATCTCCCTTTTTAGCCAAAAATTCTTCATTATCGGTAAAAAATTGTAATTTTCCTTTAATTACATATCCGATTTGATGTTCCTTATGCGAATGAAGGGGGACTTCAGAATTTTTATTGAGGATAAAATGGCATAACATCATGTTCTCATTAAAAATTAGAGTTTTTCGATAAATTCCTGGCAAAGTTTCTATAGAATTGACAGAGCTTTTATTTACGGGATTTTTTTTAATTTCAAGCATTTATATAAGTTGATTTCATCTGTTTTTTATTTAAATATTCTCGTAGTTGATAATTTTTAAATTTTACATTAATCGTTTGAAAATTACAAAACCAGTAAAGACGACAATTTTAAGTTTGCTAGTAAAATAACGAGGATATAGGTAATACGACTGGACTTTTAGGTGAAACTATGGAATTTTCTGTGGATTTCTAAACTGGTTTATTAGATTATGAATAGAAGGTTAATAGAATAAGTTTAAATTGGAAAAAAAAATACATTTTTATATCAAAAGAGGCAAAGTATTAACGAGAATATATAACAATTAAAGCTATTACTTAGGTTAATAAAAACGACATAAATTTTTAATTTTCATACAAGTTATATACTGTTATCACTTCGATAGGAATTGCAAATTAAATTAATAAAATGATTAATATGGTTTTAACTCCAAAGTTTGAAACAATTAAAGGAAAAAAAATGTTAGAAAGTGGGTTTTTAAAAAATTTACTTCCAAGTGTTTCACGGACGGAAGGCGATGTTGTACCCTTTGAGCTAGATAAAATAAAAGAAAGCATCGTTAAAGAAACGGGATTAGATTTAAAATCTGCTGGCAAAATTACTGAGCTTGTTGTGAGAAGAATTATATCTTCCAATATTAGTTTTCTTTCTGGACCACATATTAGGGAAATAGTTTGCTCAATATTATCAGAAGAACACTACGAAGACGAGCGTAAACTATATACAAGAATAGGTATGCCATTAATGGATTATGAAGCGATATTGGAGAAAGGCGTTAACGAAAACGCCAATCAAGATTTAAACCCAGAAAGCATCCATCATTGGGCTGCAAATAGGATTTCTGATGAATACGCTCTCTTAAGGATTTTAGACTCAGAAGAAGCGCATGCTCATTTATATGGAGACATTCATGTACATATGCTAAGATATTTTGATTTAAGACCGTTTTGCGTAGATGGTAGTACCAAAATACCGGTATATGATGGGAAAAATTTATCACTAAATAAAGCAAAAGATTTTGATGAGTTTTTCGATAAAAATCAAGAATTGATTGATTTATCAAGAAAATCTCTCTCATTATATACACCTACTGGAATAAAAAAACTGAAATTTGTTTCAAGAAGACCATCAGATGATTATATTAATAAAATAACAACCAAAAGTGGAAAAGAAATTCTCCTTAGCGATGACCATCGCATAATGACTTTTAATGATTTATTTCCAAAAGAAATACCTGCTAAGAACCTTTGCATAGGTGATTCTTTGATGATTTTAAATAATAGTGTAATAAAAGGAGATCATTATGAATTAAATATCATTGAAGAATTGATTAAAAAATGTCCATCAGATTTGTTAAAGAATGTTTATGTAAAAAATCTAAGGAATTTCTTAATTGCAGAGAAAGAGAGGAACTCACTGTCTTGGGACGATGTTTTCTGTAAAGCAGAAGTCCTAAGTTATCCAAGAAGTTGGGAACGGGGCAGTCTTCCTATTCTGGAGGCAATAAAAATAATTGAAATATACAATGTTCCATATTCTAATTTAGAAATTGGTGTTGTTGGTTCTTCTCTCTCAATTCCAGCAATATTAAATATTAAAGAACCAATCTTAAGACTGATTGGATACTTTTTATCTGAGGGAATTTATAATATAGAAGATAATCTGAGTTATAATCTTGTATTAACCAGTAAAGATCCTTTTATACTTGAGGATATGGAGCAGTCTATTAGAGACAGTTTTGATACATATATCACACATACTTTAATTGAGAATAAAGCTCCTCAATTATACTTTGGAGGTAAAATGATTTATCTCTTATTCAGGTATGTTTTTGGGATTAAACCCCTTAGCCACAAAAAACAGGTTAATAACTTTTTTTTGAATTTGTCTGATGAGAAATTAAAACCATTATTATCTGCCCTTTATAGTGGAGATGGACATATAATCTATAGACCGAAAAGATCTGATTGCGATATAACTTATACTTCAAAATCAAAATCACTTATAGATTACTTGAGTTTTATATTTGCGACGCACTCTATTTATCATTATATTAAAGAAGAGAATTATGAGTATGATATTAAGGGATATAAGGGCGAGGGTATGATGTATAGACTAAAAATATTTGGTGGCGATAATATTCTTAAATTCTCAAAGTTAGTTGAATTTTTCCAGGTAAAAAAGCAGCAAAAACTAAATTCATATCTTAAAACCCATTCACCTAAATTTTCTGAAAGAAAACCATACGATGTTGTTACTAATATTAAAAAAATACAACCTACTCATCCATATCTATATGATTTCACTTTAGTGGGTAATGGAGACTGGCCCAATCATACATTTTATGCAAATTCCATCCTCATTCATAATTGTCAAGAGTGGGATCCTCGTATGATTCTCGAGCATGGACTTCCCCCGGTAAATAGTTGGGCACATTGCAGTAGGTCTGGTCCAGCTGGGAGTTTACGGGTTGCTGTAACTCATCTAGCCAAATGGTTAGGGACAATACAAGGTGAATTTAGTGGAGGTCAAGGTTACGATTACATAACATCGTTCCTCGCTCCTTATGCTAAAGGACTTTCCGCCAGAGAAATCGAACAATCTATGCAATGTTTAATATACGAAACAAACCAGATTTTTGCAGCGAGAGGAGGGCAAGTACCCTTCACTTCAATTTCTTGTACTCCTACAATACCTGAAGGTTTGTTATCCATTAAGGCTATTGGTCCCCACGGTAAAATTATTGGTAAATATGGTGATTATAAAGACGAGTGTTTAAAGCTTTTTGACGCTCTAACTGATGTTTATATCCATGGAGACTACGATGGAAAGTTATTTGCATTCCCAAAACACGAAATAAAGATTAAAAAAGAGTGGCTCAAAGAGTTCGAACCGTCTTACATTAAATTAATGGAAGAAGTTGCTAAGATGGGCACTCCATATTTTCTCAATATGTGCCCAGAATGGATGCCCGACGAAATTCATAGTCAATGTTGCCGTAAATTTTTAAGTGGCAATCAGATTATAAGCAGATGTGAATTAGACCCCGAAAAGAGGAAAATCGCCAATGCCTGGGAAAATTACGTCTCAATTGGTTCGCTTCAAAGCGTCAGTCTTAATTTACCTAGGTATGCGTACATGTCTGCTAACGAAGACGATTACTTTAGGATTTTAGATAAGAATATGGAGCTCTCTGCAAGAGTGCTACTAAAAAAATGGAAATTAATGGAAAAACGCTTAAGATCGGGTCATCTACCCTTATGTAGCGGTAAAATAGACGGAGAGCCAATTTTTAACCTAAAAGATCAGAATCTCTCTATTGGTTTTACTGGTTTAAACGAAGCCTTAAAAAGTCTGATTGGGTATGAATTGCACGAACACGACACTGCATACAATTTTGGTAAAAAAGTGTTAGAATATATGGTAGCAAAGTGTAATTCGATGACCGAAAGAGACGGAATTTCGTATTCACTTTGGGAGCAACCTGCAGAATCGACAAGTAACCGGTTAGCAAGGCTAGATTTAAAACATTTCCCCAAAAAAGCAATTCCACAATCATCCGGTAACTCTGCCTACTACACAAATTCTAGTCATTTTAGATATGATGCTGACATTACTTTATCTGAAAGAATTAAAAAGCAAGGAGATTATCACCCCGTTGTTGAAGGAGGAGTAATAACGCATATCTGGCTTGGTGAGCAAAATCCAGATATTAATGGGTTATGGGAACTGACTAAGAATATTTGTCTCAATACTAATACCGCTTATTTTGCTTATACGACCGATTTTACTTATTGTCCTCATTGTAGGAAGATGTTTCGAGGTGGAAATTTTATTTGTCCTCAATGTTACTCTGGAGATGTTAAGGTGTATTCAAGAATTACCGGGTATTACAGTGAAGTAAATAGATACAATTCCGGTAAGAAAGCAGAATGGGAATCTAGAAAAAGATATAATTTATTTTCCTAATTCACTGATAATAAATATACCAGTGTCTTACTTTATTTATGGAAGAAGATTTATCGCTCAAAGAGTTTCAAAAAAAAATTGATAAATGGATTATAAATCATGGTGGTTACTGGCCTCCTCTTTCTATGTTTAGTGCATTAGTGGAAGAAGTAGGTGAATTAGCTAAGGAGTTAAATTTCCTGGAGGGAATTAAACCAAAAAAGCCTAACGATAGTTCAACAGGAATAGGCGAAGAGCTCGCAGATGTAATTTTTGCCATCCTTTGCATCGCAAATTATTATGAAATTGACTTGAACAACGAATTAAACCTTGTAATTGAAAAATATACTAAAAGAGATTCAAAAAGATTTGTTTAAGCATCAATTTTACCATTTTTATTAGAATACTACTTATACAAATCTGATTTGTAAAACTTTTATTTTTTTAAGCTTTATCTTTTTTAGAATTATAGGAAACTATAACAATAATTAAGTATTCACTTTCAAAAATGGAAGAAGACGGTCTAGAGAAACGAGATATACTTCATTTGTTGGAAAAAAAGCTTGAGAAAGATTTTTCCTACGATTCAGGCTCAATTTTGGGATCAATGTGCACAGAGCCATTAGATTTTGCTAAAGAAATCTATCTTAAATATATTTCTAAGAATTTAGGAGATCCCGGGTTATTCCCAGGTACTGCTGCATTGGAGGATGAACTAATCTCTGAAATTGGGGATTTATTTGGAAATAAAAACATTATAGGAACATTTACTACTGGCGGGTCTGAAGCAAATTTGATAGCTATGAGGATTGCCAGAAATTTGCGATCTGATATTAAAAATCCGGAAGTTGTAGTTCCAATTTCTGCTCATATTTCTTTTGATAAAGCAGCTGATTTGTTAAACCTTAGACTGAGAAAGGTAAAATTATTAGAGAATTACGAAGTTGATTTAAATCATCTTGAAACATTAATTAATAAAAATACTTGTGCTATTGTTGGAGTTGCGGGCACAACTTCATTAGGTTTAATTGACCCAATTGAAGATATAGGTACAATTGTTGAAGGTAAAGATATTTTTTTTCACATTGATGCCGCATTCGGAGGTTTTGTTTTGCCTTTTCTTAAAAGGTTAGGTTATCAGGTTCCTCCATGGGATTTTTCGATAAACTCTGTAGATTCAATTACTGCTGATCCTCATAAAATGGGTTTAGGAATAATTCCTTCTGGTGGTTATTTTGTTAAAGACTCTTCAATATTACAGAAAACAGGTTTTGAAATTCCATATTTAGCGGGAGGATCATTTAAACACTTTCATATTGTTGGGACTAGACCAGGAGCTTCAATCATAGCCTTTTGGGTAGTATTAAAGTATTTAGGAATTAAAGGTTTTAATGAGATTGTTTCGAAATGTATGGATAAAACTAAATATTTAGCACAAAGGATCTCTGAAATTCGCGGTGTAAAATTAGCTGCGGATCCCGTTATGAATGTGGTTGGGATCACCACGGAAAATGGAGATAGTATATGTGAACTCGAAAAAACATTACGTAATAATAATTGGATGTTAGGGAAATTCCTAGATTTTAATTTAATTAGAGTTGTGATAATGCCTCATGTAAAGAGAGACCATTTATCTAATTTTGCTATTGATTTAGAAAAAATTGTAAAAAAACTAAAATTATAATAAGTAAGAATTTAGTTTTTTATATATCCGTCTGAAATATATTTATTAGTCGGAAAGTAATTTAATATTTTATATAAGATTATTAGGGTAAAATTCCTCTTTAGAACTGATTGGAGAATGGGAAAAGATAAAAAAAAAACATTTGGAATAAAAACCACCCGCTATTTTACGAAAAACTGCACTAACTGCATGTTCGAATACCCAAATTGGTTTACGAATTGCCCTAAATGCGGAACAGCGTGGGATGCTACTAAAGCAGAAGAAGCTTTAGGGCAAAAGGGTATACTAAAAAAAACTATTAAAATTGTTGTTAAAATAACAGAAGATGATTTCAACAATATCTTAGAAAGGGTTCTGCTCATATTTAGTGCTGATCGTGGAAAATCGTGGTATCGATTGCAAATGGAACACGAATTAGATTATTTTATAGCAGAAATAGCTGAAGTTCCAATGGGTTCTATTATTATCTATTACATTGAAGTATTACTAGCTCATGGTGAGGTTGTAATTGAAAATAACGAGGGAAATTATTTCCATTATGAAGTTGGCATTCCTATAGAAGAATCAGAAGGAGATCGACGATTTTCACAACAAGATACGGTAAAGAGCGAATATAACGAGCCACCAGATTTGACAAATAACTCGATGCTAGAACCTAACAATAATTTAAGCGAACCTTCGATTCAACCCCCACCACAACCAAAAACCTATCGTGAAGAGGATAATTTAACTATTTTTGGAAAGCTTCAAACTCAAATAGATCCAGATTTAAAAATATGTCCATATTGTAATTCAAAGATCAAAAAACTGTGGAGCACTTGCCCCATCTGTGGTAAAAATCTTTAGAAGATTCAAATAAAAAAGATCTATTTCATTGTTTAAAAATTATAATTTATTTCCGCATTTATTACAAAATGCATAATCAGAGGATAAAATAGATCCACATTGTTCACAAATTAAAAGATCTTTGGATTTACTTTTTGGTTTTTCTTCTTCTACTTGTTGAGCAGACGTAAACGCTGTAAAAGAATTAGAATCGGCTTCAACATCCGCTACATTAGGAATTATTCTTAATTTAGACGCCCCCTCTTCCTTAGTTTTCCTTTCTCCTGTAAAATACATAAAAGGAACGCTCTGATCCTGAGATTCTACTTCAGTTCTTTGGCTAAGAGTTTGAAATAAGGAATCCATCCCAACTTTGGGTTCGCTAACAGTAGGGGGTGATGACGGTTTGGTTTTTTTAGGTTCAGTTTGTTTTTCTTTTTTCGATTTTTTCATAGCTTTAATTAAATTCTCTTGTTTCTCCCGTTCTTCAGATATTTTTTTTTCCTTCTCAATCTTTGCTTTTTCTTTATCTTGCTTCTTTTGTTCCTTAACTTTCTTTTTCTTCTCCTTTTTTGATATAATTGTTTGAGGCATATAATCGATAAGCGAATCAGAAGTAGATCCTGGAGGTGTTTGGGTTTGAAAAAGTGGTGATCTATTTATAGAGTCTGGTTGTGGTTTGGGGCTAGGTTCAAATGTTATTGATGTAGGTTGAGGTTTCGTAGGTTCTTCCCTTTTAATTACGCGAAATGGAGTATGAATTGGAGTGCTTTCTTTTGGTCTTTCCGAGGGAGGGCTTTGAAACTCCTTGGGAGGTGGTGCAGGTTCTGGAGCGTTAGTAAAAGGAATTGTTTTTGGTTTATAGACCGTATCGTCGCTGGTTAAGGATTCAAGTTCGGATTTTATCGTTTCTTTGATCAAAATTTCATCTGGAGTTTTAAATTCAATTTCGGTTAGTTCAGGAATTGAGATATCGGGAATGAATTGCGGTTCCGTTTCAGGTTTTGGTTCGGGAACAGGTGGAGCTTCGTATTCAATTTCCTTTTCAGATTCAAAAAAAGAAGGAAGTTCCACTAGTTTAGTCAATTTCGGTTCGGGGACTGGCGGAGCCTCATATTCGATTTCAGGTTGTTCGTTTAAGAATTGAGCGGGTTCTGGAACAGGCGGGGCGATATATTCATCTTGGGGTTTGCTAGAAGGCAACTCTTTTGAGGGTATTTTACCCTTTTCTTCAAGTACTTGTCCTGGAGCATAAACAGTTTTGTTTGCAACCAATTGCTCAGGAACACCTTGTCCTATCATTAAACACGCAAGAATATAAAAACAATCACCTACTCCATTACCGGTTTTAGCTGAAGTTTCCATATAATACAAGTTAAAATCGTTTGTAAATCTACCAATTTCCTCGGCTGAAACGGCTCTCTGGTTGAGTAGATCGCTTTTATTTCCAACGAGCACCACCGGAATCTCAGTTTTTATGTTTGCTCTAACTTCCTCTATCCATTGTGGTAAATGTTCAAAACTCGCGGAATTTGTGAGATCGAAAACAAGTATTGTCCCTAACGATCCCCTATAGTACATCGGTCTTATCGAACTAAATCGCTCTTGACCACCTGTATCCCAGAGTTGGAGTTTACACTTAATGGCCCCTTCAGAAGTATCTATTGAAATTGTTTTTACGTGAAAATCTACCCCAATTGTCATTTTATAATCTTCTGTAAAGAATCCTTTTGAAAAACGGAGTGTAAGAGCTGTTTTACCAACACCCCCATCACCTACAACAATAGATTTAAAAAGGTAATCGTAATCATCAGCCATTTTGAATCTTCCATTAATTTATTCGGTCTTAATTTTTAAGAACAAAACATCAAACAAAGTTCTTATGTTATTATTATTAATAAAAATTTATTTAATTATACTTTTGGATAATTTACATCTTATTTTCCAAATTCTTTTTGCCTAATGAAAAGGTATTTTGAATATATTTCGAGGGCATAATCACTTGTATAAAAATAAAAATCATTAAAAAATCTTACACAACTTTTCATTCATTATATTTGGTTGTTTGATTATGCTACCATTGGAGTTACTTTAGTTCCTTTTCAATTTCAACACTTTCAAACCAACTTTCAATCTCATTCAAGTCTTCTGTTGGAAATTCGTAGGAGTGTTCAGCATCGGGATATACTCCTCCTTCTACCTCGCTTTTATAGTTATTTATAGCCTCTCGAACGGAAGTACCAATATTCCCAAAATACTTGAGAAATTTCGGTTTAAAATCTGTGAATAGCCCCAACATATCATTTATAACTAATATTTGCCCGTCGCAATACGGACCAGCACCAATACCAATGGTAGGAATGTCTAACGACTTTGTTATTAATTTTGCAATTTGCCAGGGTACGCTCTCAAGCACGATTGAAAATACACCTGTTTTTTCTAATTTTTTAGCGTCAATTATTAACTTTTTGGCGGCCTCTACGGTTTTTCCTTGTACTAAGAACCCACCAAATCTATATACTGCCTGAGGTGTTAGTCCTATGTGGCCCATCACTAGTATATCTGCATCGATCATAGCTTTTATCGTCGGACATATTTTAGCTCCGCCCTCAACTTTGACAGCTTCCGCGCCACCTTCTTGAATAAACCTTCCCGCATTTTTTACTGCCTCCTTGATCCCGATTTTGTAAGATAAAAAGGGCATATCGCCAACGACCATAGAATTCGACACCCCTCTAACTACTGCTTTAGTGTGGTGAATCATTTCGTCTATCGTAACTGATAACGTATTTTTATATCCAAGAACTACCATGGAAAGGGAATCGCCGACGAGAATTAAATCTATCCCGCAATCATCTACAATTTTAGCAAATGAATAATCGTACGAGGTTATGGTAACAATTTTTTCTCCCTGCTTTTTTTTCTCGATGATTTTCTTAGCCGTCATTTTTTGAAGCGCCATATGTAAAGTAGCGTTATATTTTAGAAAAATATTTTGTTTATGGGAAAAATAAAAGGTGTTAAAGAAATCGATATCGAGAGGAAGTATGTAAGTTTAAGTAAAACTCATTTGTAAAACATTTCTTAATTTTTCTAATTCAGTCTTAATTTCATTAATCTTACTTAATGTCGTACTCACTCCAATGTAGAAGGTATTATCTTTATTCTCAGATAAGATTGAAAATTTTTTTACATAATCAGCTTTATCGTTTGAAAAAGCTAATCTATCATCTATATTAACGTTCTCATCCTTTAACCTCTGAAAAAATTCGAGGTTTTCGCTAATCTTACGACTTATTTTCTCCTCAAACTCTCTTATATCCATCGTGTCTATGTAATGGTCAGATATAATTATACCCGAATCTGTGTATAAAATTGCATATCTACAATTAAAATTTTTTACTAACTTATTTAATCCGTCATCTACATCGTCTAAATTTAATAAGCTATTTAACGAATGAGAAAAAGCTTGCGAAATTGATGAGATGTCGTAATATGATGTATTATAAAATTCAAATTTAATATCCTTATTTTGCGATATAATCAAATTTTTAATCATATTCGCTCGATCTAAAAATTCTACACTACTTTTAAACTGGGGATCAAATTTGTTAAAACATATTATTACTTCATTAGAATAACTCAAAGTTCTATAGATTTCAAGTAATTCGTGAAGATATTCTATGGTTTCCTCAAATTTGATTTCATCTTGCATATCTATGAGATAATAAATATAATCGGTATCTTCAAAATAAATAGGATTATTAATGTAAATTTTTCTAAATTTTTTTTGCCCTCCCATGTCCCAGAGATTAATACGGAAGGTTTTAAGGAACTTGAAGGAGCTGTAATCTATTTTGATGGTGGGTTTTAAATTTTTTACTCGTTCATAGAAATTATATTTTTGTCTTAACGCTATTAAAGCGCTTGTTTTTCCTGCGTTATCTAATCCTGCAATAACTATTTTAAATTCGTTTGATATTCGAGGATTTTCGGTCATAGCTCTTGAGTGTTAACTTTTACCTTTAGACATTTTCTCAAATTAATTTATAAATCTTGTTTTTTTTATTTATTTTTATTGATTTTCTAAAGACTGTTGATATACTGATTTTTATCAATAAAATTTTTTAGTATACTCTTCATTAAATAAATCTGATATAATAAACAAGGAATTGATATTTATGGATGCTAAAGATATAGATTACTATTCTCTAGGTTTCGAGTTTATAGAAACAAAAGAAATGTTTGTCTCAAATTACGAAGATGGAAAATGGGAAAAAGGAAAATTAGTACCTTTCGGCAATTTTGAAATTTCACCAGCGGCTTGTGTATTAAACTATGGTCAGGGAATTTTCGAGGGGATGAAAGCTTTAAGGGCTAAGAACGGAGAAATTGTACTTTTTCGACCTAAAGAAAACGCAAAAAGATTCAACGATAGTGCAGAAAGATTGTTAATGCCAATTTATCATACAGATAGTTTTGTTTCTGCCGTAAAGGACGTAGTGAAAGCTAACGAGGATTACATACCACCGTACGATAGTGGTGGAGCGCTTTATATTCGACCTTTAATGATTGGAACAGGCCCTATAGTTGGAGTAAAACCTGCGAAAGAATACAAAATAATAATATTCGCGGTTCCAGTAGGACCCTATTTTCCAGAAGGTTTTACAGGTATCGATTTAGAAATTACTAAAAAATATACAAGAGCTGCCCCTGGGGGAACTGGAGCGGCTAAAACTTGTTGTAATTACGCAGGGTCTATGTTACCTGCGAAGGAGACGAAGGAAAGGGGATTTGCTCAAGTTATTTTTCTAGACGCAGTGCATTCCGAATTTATAGACGAGGTCGGAACAGCTAACTTCTTTGCGGTGATTAATGGAACGCTAGTAACTCCAAAAACTGCGGGCACAATTTTACCGGGCATTACTCGAAAATCAATACTAGACTTAGCTTCAAAGAAAATAGGAATGAAAACGGAAGAAAGAGACATATCTTACAAGGAACTGTTTGAGGATTCCTGTACCGAAGCTTTTTGTTCCGGAACTGCTGCTGTTGTCACTCCTATTAAATCTGTCGTACTAGACGATAAAAGAAGGCTGTTTAGTGAAGGAGAACCAGGAGAATTTACACGAAAACTATACGAACTCCTGACAGGAATTCAACGTTTAGAGATCGATGACGAATTTGGATGGATTGAGAAAGTTTAAAAATTCTTTAATTAACAGATTAAGTTAAAGAATCAGATTTCCTATTAAAAATTTGAATGCGTTTCTAATATTTTCCCCAGTCTTCGAAGATATTTTTATGTACGACATTACATTATCATACTCTTGCTTAATTTCAGAGATATAATTATCGATAAGCTGAGATTCAGGAGGAGAAATTAAATCATTTTTAGTCCCTATCAAGATAATAGGAATATGTCCAAATGTTTTTAGAGTAATTATCCAATCATGCACATTTTCTATGGTATTAATTCTCGATAAATCAAAAAGAATAAAGGCGGCGAGAGAGCCTTCAACAAAATCATTTAACAGTGTTTTGAATCGATCTTGCCCAGCAAAGTCCCACATTATGAAATTAAATTCAGTTCCATTAACAAAAATGCTTTTTGAATAAAAGTCAACGCCTTTTGTTAATGCGCTATAATCGTCAAAACTGTCGTTAACGAGACGATTCAAAAAGGAGGTTTTTCCTACTCCACCATCTCCAGAAACTATGACTTTTATTGTTTTTTTCATAATTATTATTATCTTTGCAGATAAAGATTATAAAAATTCTATTTAAAGTTAATTTGTGTAATGTTAACACGTAAAAAAGTTTTTACAATATATTTCTTCTTCTGTTTATACAGAAGTGTCAATAATATAGGATTAAATTTCATCCCTAAGCTTCAATATTTTTTTCTTGAATTTCTTTATCCTAGGATCAATTATATTATATACTTTAAAACCATCAAGAATTTCTAAAGCTTTTTGGAAATAATTAATACTATTAATAAAATCTCCGTATTTCTCAGCATTTTCTGCTTTTTCAATATTGAAATCTAATTCTATGTTTTTGAATTTATGTTCTAGATCGAAAATTTTTCGAGAAAGCTTATTAACTTCGTCTTTGAATTTAAAATCTTGTGCTATGTAAAGGGCTTTATTGTACTCGTTTATGGGAATCTGATAAGTTGAATCCCTTTCCGCTGCTTTTGCTTTTCGCATTATTTCCTTAATTAACTTATGTGCTGTATACTCATCCATAAATTCTAATCGATCTTTTAACTCATCGATATCTGTATCACTCATAATAATTGAAGATATTGAGCTTGTTTTCATCTCTTTTTTTTGATCGGCCTCTTGGACTGATTCTATATTATTTGCCATAGCTTCTATTGATGTAGGTTTGAATACGCGTCTTTCCAATAGCTGGTGAATTTCATAAATAACGACTTCGTCTTCGATATTAACGATTTTCTTAAGACGTTTAAGCATATTATAAATGAAAAAGAAGGGCTTCACCGCAAGCATTTCATTTGCGAGATTATAGATTGCTTTCTGTATTACGCTTCTTTTAACTTTTTCTAATTCATAGGGAGGAATTGAATGCTCTAAAGTCATTGGAAACATAAGACTAATATTAAAAGATTCAACAATAGCATTAATCATATTATTAGTTTCAATACCACCAGTATCTTGAAAGATAATAAGCTCATTTTCGAAAGAGTGTTCAAACCCTTCTACAAATCGAAAAGTATGACTTTTCAGTTTATTAGAAGCTTTGTGATCTAGTATTAAGCATACTCTTACATAATCTCCATCCTTGAGTAGAATGTTAAAGCTTTTGTATTGAAATTCATAATAATTGTATTCAAATGAAGGTATAAGATATTGATCCGACACTTCTCCCGATTCGGAAAATGTAATGTTAGCTTGAATAAAGCCAGTCAACAAATTAGCGTCAATATCGACTCCTGAGACTGCATAGTTTAAGAGGGTTAGACCTGATCCTTTATCCATTACAATTATGTGCTTAATATTTAATACATCTAAGAATTTCCGCCATATCGTTTCTCTTTCCAATTTCAGCTGCTTTTCAATAGAATCTACTTTAATTATCTCTATCGTTGAGTCGAATTCGAACCCTAATTCCTTTAACCGCGCTTTAATACATTCTATACAAGATTCCTTCTCGTTTGGACACTTATTCTCGTTATACCCGCAATTATATCCTAATCCATTTATCTTAAAGTAAACCATAAAAAACTATAAAATTATTTTTATATTGCTATATTATTTCTAAAATAATGGAAATTCTTCTTCTTAAAATTAAGTTAAAAGAAAAAAAAAGAGGGTTTTTAAAAGAATTTTACAAAATAATGTTTAGAACAGATAAGATATTTTAACATCATATTAAAATAGAATTATCTTGTCTAAAGTCAAAAGGTTGTAAAAAATGGAAAGTAAAAAGAAAAAGTTTCTATATAGCATTTTTACCGTGATTATCGTTTTAGCGATCGTCTTTAGCATTTTATATTCTTTGTATTGGTCTGATTTAATTACTATTATTCTTAGCAATGAAGGTCTATGGATTGGAGTAGTCGCAATAATCTCAAGAGTTTTTATACTTGGAATTATGTCGTTCGTTCTATTTCGGAAATGGTTAAGACAAGAAGCTATATACATATCAGACGCCTACTTTTTATTTGGATCCTTTTTTGGAATATTAACTTGTGCAAAAATCTACGATCTCTTCTTTAATTTAGTGTTTATCTCCGGTGCATTTCCTTCCGAACTTATCTTACTTTTAGCAAAGGTCAGGTTTTTCGTAATAATTGTGAATTTAATGCCTATATTGTATATTGGTTTAGACGCAATTCTTATATATATTAATATGAATAAAAATAAAGAGATGAATAAGAAGCAATTTAACAAGTTGCGATTAAGAATTATGCTAGGCTATGTTTTGGTGACAACATTGGTTATTATCCTAGCACCGTCAGTGGATTTTCTTAATCTAGTGTTTCCCTTCGTTACCATATTAATTTACATTGCAATTGCTTTCATGTTTTTGTTCATGTACAAAAATAAGCGTCTCGTTCAAGCAAACGGATTGATAATTGGAATTGCTTTTATTTGTTTTCTGATATCGAATTTGATACGGACAATCCTAATTAATACCGATCTTTCTTTGGGCATTTTTGCTGAATTAATCGATATAGGTGTCAATTTATTAATATTTATTGGATTCATCTCCAAACCAAAATACGCCAAGTAAGGTCATTCTAAGGAGCTAAAATATTGTAAATCTACTCTTTTTTTTGATTTTTAGAAAATAGATTTTTTAGTTAGGTGTAATTATTTTCGAGCTTTAAAAATGTTAGTTTAAAAATATAATAAGAATTAACCATTTGGTGGTTTTATTGAAGTTAATTAAAAATTGGAAAATGTTTGCTTCATTATTTGTAATATTCGGTCCCGCTCAATATATAGTATTAACAGCTGTAGCTATGGTATTTTATGCAGGAGGTACCATGATAGATCCTCTAAGTCCAGGATATTATTTTTGGGGTAATTTTTTTAGTGATTTAGGTCGTATTATAGCGCTTTCAGGAGCTTCGAATGTTGTTTCCTTTACAATATTTACAATTACAGCGTTGATATTAAGTCTTTCGTTTATCCCCTTTGCTTTCGTAATCTCGTCATATTTTAAAAACGATAAAAGGCAGTATTTAATAGCCAAAATAGGTGCTTTAATTTGTTTAGTGTCTGGTGGCTTTTTGATCGCTACAATTCTCACTCCTTGGGACCTTTTTGATAGAACGCATTTGATCTTTTCAAATTTGTTTAATATTACTGGTATACTTGGTATAATTTTTTTTACTATTGCCGTTCTAAACAATAAAGATTACCCAAATTTATACGGTTTTGTATATATCGCTCTGTTAATTATTGTAGTTATTTATACCATAGTTTTAATCACTATACCAGAATCCATTACGTTAGACGGACTAATAATACAAGCTTCCATGCAAAAATTCTCTCAATACTCCTTTTTACTCTGCTTTTTAATTCAAGGATTCGGAGCTTGGAAACTACAAAAATATAAAGTAGAAATTTAGATTTTAATTCTCAGTCTTGAAATCTTAAGGTTTTAGGGTTGAGTATTTTATTCTTTTTTTTAAGCGAAAAAAATATAGTGCGTATTTAGGAATCAAACACCACTTGTATTTTTTGACTCTCGAACTAAAATGCTGAAATTTTTTACCATTTCTTCCAAACTAGGAAAATTAGGAATTTGATGCTTCCCTAACTGATTTGAAATTCTCTGGACTTCCTTCGCATCTCCCACTAACCAAAAGTAAAATGGTTTATGAGAATTTTCAGCAATTTTAATGATTTCCTTAATGTTGCTCATCCCTTTGAATTGTTTTGAGCAAAATTGCATGTTAAAGATTCCTTCTATATTAGGATCGCTTACTAAAGCTTTATAGACTTGACTTGACACATCTCCGGGATTTATATTGTTCATCATAGCTTTTTCCATAGCTGGCCAAATATCTACAAATGCGAATCGATTTGGCGGCATCCAATCGGGAAAAACATTAACAAGGACACTATAGGTTTGGTCTTCTAGAACTGGAAGTGTTAAACCATATTTCATTGTAAGATCAGCAGTAATCGTCCCAGCACCACCAGAACCTGCCACAAATGAAACGTTACCCTTCTTAGGGAAGGTTTTTCCAGTTTTATACATCATTGAAAATGAACGAGCGTACTGAAATAATTCGTAAAAACTATTTACTTGAATTGATCCTGATTGCTTAATAATTCCGTTTATTAACCGAGCATTTTCAGCCATAGATCCCGTATGACTAAGAGTTGCTTTTTGACCTTGGCTGGTGATTCCCCCTCTTAACAAAAGGATAGTTTTGTTTGGCATAGTTTTGGCTTTTTTACACAATTCAATAAATTTTCTTGGATCTTTAAACGATTCTAAATAAATAGCAATAACGTTCACAGTATCGTCCTTTATCATATATTCTAAAAATTCTATTTCGCTCAAATCCGTTTTATTTCCAACAGAACAAGAATATCTAAATCCTAAATTTGGATATTGCGTCATTAAATGCATTAGATATCCCCCATTCAACATTCCGGATTGACTTATAATTCCAATATTACCCCTCTTAAAAGTAGAAAAAACGCCAAATCCGGTCAAGAATGCTTCTTTTTCTTCGCTGTCGCTATCGCCATCAATAGTACTAAGTCCCATACAATTAGGTCCTACAACTCTGATTTTAGTGAAATTTTGCGTTATTTCAATCACTTTTTTTTTCAATTCTAATCCTTTGTCACCGACTTCTTCGAACCCCGATGCTTCAATAATCGCACCTTTAACCCCTTTTTTTATGCAGTCTTTTAATAGGTCAGGAATAAATCGATTTGGAACGTAAAATATCGCAATATCGACATCTCCCTCAATATCTAAAATTGATTTTTTGAATTCTAAATCGTATAGTTTACCATCTGCGTTTGGATTAACAAGATAAACCTTTCCTTTGTAGTTATTAGTTACAAGGTTTGTAGTGATTCGAAATCCGCCTTTTGTGAACTTTTTCGAAGCTCCAATGACAGCAACAGATTTTGGGTGTAAAAACACATCTATTATATCCATATTTACCAATAACATGCATTTATGTAATTTTTTTCTATTTAAATCTCATGAATTAAATCTGACTGAACGCGTTAATAAAACTTAACTAGTTTCGTTAGAAAAAGAATGAACCAAGTTAAATTATTCGAAATCTATCTTATTTGTTATTATAACCCGAATTAATAGAAAACTCTCATACTCATCTTCTTTATAATCCTGATCTAACATTTCAATGGTACCATGCAAAGTACTGATTGGAATATTTATCGTCATTCTAGATTTCTGCAATCGTTAAAGATAACGAAAAACGAGCACAAATACTTGAAGCTGTTTTTAAAAAGAAGTAACTTCGAAAATGTAGAAAATATAGAAAATAGGCAGAAAAATACATTAAAAATGTTAGCAGAAGTTTAAATCCTTCGAAATATTTCGCTCAAAAAATAGTTTGTATCCATATTTAATAAAATTTTTAAGTTTTTAGTTTTAATATGAGATACTTAATTACCCTTCTTCTACTCTAATTTTGATAAATTTTTGTAAAAAAAAAAGGATTCTATGCAAACATTTAAATAGAAAAAGTAATAATAATTTTTATAGTAAAAAGATTTTTTACAGTAAAAAAAGTATTGTGATTTTTTATGCCTGAAAAAAATGGAAAAAAAGAAAAAAAAAAACCAATCTTTGAAAAAGTGGGTCTTGTATTTCGAAACCCAATGAGAGTAGACATACTTAGGGAGCTTTCTACAAGTTCTCAACGACCTGTAGATTTAGCAAATAAATTAGACGTTGAACGCCAAAACATTAATTATCACATAGGTGCGTTAAAAAGAGGTGGTATTATCAAAACACAGAAATTGGAAGTTTCAGAAGAAGAAGCGTCAAAACTGAAGGGTGCGATAGTTAATAAAGTAACAGAGAATGGAAAGTTAAAAATCTCTTATGGTGTCGAACTTACAAAAAATGGTAAGGATATTGCTAACCAGTTTATAGAACCTCTTTACGAAGAAGTAAATATAGATAAAGAGCATAAAGAAGAACGCAAAAATAAGAAAAAAGGAGGACATTAAATTATGAAAAATAAAAGCGTTCAAATTGTAGAAATGTTGTTTGAAAATCCTTTAGAAATTTTAGAATTTGGAAAACCTCAATCTCACGCTAACATGACTGTAATCCCAATAATCTATAAGGGTAAAACCTTAGAATTTATAAGCGTTAAAGAAGCTGAAGAACTCGGCTTAATAAGCATAAATGAAACAGATACGGTTAGTCAATTAGAAGTTATAAATAATAGTGATAAACAAGTATTAATCCCTTTTGGTGTAACCGTTCACGGTGGGAAACAGGATAGAACTATTTGGGAACCGATCCTTTTAGCAGCAGGAGGGAAGCAAAGTATTTCTGGTACCAATAAAGGAGCGATGGAGCAAAAATACACGATCCCAGCAAAATGCGTAGAACAATCGAGATGGAATTATCGGAAGGGAAAAGGTTTCAAGTCTTCCAGTACAAGACTACATCCTAATGTTGCATACGAAGCCATATCATCTGCTGGTCAGAGCTCAGTATGGAACGAAATACAGGCGTATAGAACCGAAATGAATTATAGCAACAAAATTGCCCCGACTCAGAGCTATTTAGAAATGACTGAAAACATTGACGAAGAAACGGAAAAGATCGTAAACTCGTTTAAAAACAGTGAGAACCAGTGTGGAATTGCTACTTTTATCAATGGTGAATTTATTGGAATAGAATTTTACGCCAATCCACATGTATGGGCAGCAATGAGTAAAGATATCCTCAAAGCGTTTGCCATCGAATCGCTAAGATTTAAAGACAAACCAGTTAAGGAGAACTCCGATTTAAGCGATATCCAATTAATCAAGGCGTTTCAGAGCCTTAAATTGAATTTCACAACAAGGAAAGGTATTGGTCTTGGCGACGTGGTTGAATTTGAGTCGAAGGATAAAAAATGGCGCGGCAATACTCTTGTACACGAAGATTCGTTAGTTCAGTTCTATATTGTGTCAAAAAGAGGAGGGAGTACGCAGCAAAATCAAAGAGAGCAAATATTTCAAACGAACGTTAGTCAGAGATATATTTAATCTACAAATAAGGAGCGTTAAAAGTTTTCGAATGGAAAAATATCAATCTAATTTTTTTTATTAATTCTTATTTCTTATTATTTTTGAAGCAAAGTGTTAAATGCTCTCAATACTTAATTTGAAGTTAAAATTTTAAGGTAGCTATAAAGTGAAGATTAATACAATTCTTCCAATTATCTCACGAAAGAATATTATTTGTGAATTAAACAGTATTTACACGGTTTTAATTGTTTTCCTTTTCACAAAAAGATTTAACCATTTACAAGATCGTTGAATATATGAGCAAATGCGTTAAAATCTTTGTTAAGTGAATTGATCCCTGACGGATCGTGGCTCTTTAATACAAGCATATAGTAGGGTAGCTTGGTTGTTATTAAAGTGATCGGTTTGAACAAGAAATATTTTCCCATTTTTTTGACAACTATTTGATCTTCTTGTTGGTCAACTTCCATATCTTCAAAAACATCGTTAAGCGTTAAAAAATACGCTATGGTGCTACTCAAAAGCTTTTTAGACTCATCATCTCTAAAGCGAGAACCTAAGATAATCGAATTTTTGTCAGTAATGATTAAGCCATCGCAATCTAATTTACTCGCAAAATTTTCAATCGTTTTTTGTAATAACTCTGCTTTTGGAATTAAGTTAAGTAACATTTTAGACATTGCATTCATGATATTATAAGGATTATATATAGATGTTCTAAAGAATTGAAGCTTTTCGTAATTCAACTTATGAACAATATCTTTGTTTAATGCGAGTATTTCGGATTTTATTTGTTTTTCAACGGTATGAATTAATTTAGGATCGTATTTATGAAAGAAAATACCAATCAGGGGCTCAATTTTCAATTCTTTGAATTTATCAACGACTTCATATAGATAACCTAAAGATTCTTTGAAGCGAGAATCATCTAATACATCAATAACATAGATGGCAATTTCTGTTTCATCGAAATATTTGCCGGGGTTTTTTAAGTAGGATTCACGATAACTTTCTTGACCTCCTAAATCCCATTCGGTAATTTCACTTCCCAACAATTTAAAAGTGTCCCTTTCAGCACCCCTCGTTGGTTCAACTAACGCAATTTTTGAAAATTCTCTCTGTAAAGCTAAAATTATACTTGTTTTACCTGCTCCATCCAAACCTGTGAACAAAATTTTATAGGTTTTTTCTTTAGAATCTCCTTCCTCTTCACGAAATAATAATGAGTCGTCCAATAGATTTCACTTCAATATGTAATTCGCCACGGATTGATAAAAATATCCGCCAAGAATTAAACGGTTAATTTGATATTTAAATTTTTGTCATTAATTTATTTTGTTCAGAGAAATGACCAAAATTAACCAATTTTTAATAAAAATAAAAAATTTACTCTAACATTAGGAAGATTGTTACATATCATGGGGAAAAAATATATTCCAATTATAATCGGAGCTGCACAGTTTACTCAACGTAAAGGTACCCCTCAACCTCTTGATTCACTCAGTTTAATGGTCAAAACTGGTCAAGACGCAATAAAAAGCACACATGCTAGAAGGATCATCAATTTTATTGATGCTATTTATATGGTAAATATCAGCTCTTGGTCATACGAAGACGCTCCTGGTGAACTTGCTAAAAAGCTCAATATCCAGCCTAAAGAAAAAATCTATTTACCCGATGGTGGTCAAAGTCCTCAAATGTTGGTTAATCGAGCTGTAAAAGCTATAGTTTCTGGAAAGCACCGTTGTATCCTTATTACGGGTGGAGAGGCAGCTTACTCTATTAATAAGCTATTCAAAGGTTTGCGTCCTAAACATTGGCCGAAGAAAAAACCACCAAAATATATGTATGGGGAGAATTGGGATATCACTGAAATTGATAAGAAATATAGCTTATATTTTCCATCACTTACTTACGCAATATTCGAAACAGCCCTAAGAGCTTCATCTGGTCGCAGTATTGAGGAGCATAATGAATACATGGGAGAACTAATGGAACGCTTTTCTAAGGTAGCTTCAAAAAACCCTTTAAGCTGGTCTCAAAAATATCTTAGTGCTAAAGAAATTGCGACTCCTTATCCTGAAAATCGTCGTGTCGTATATCCCTACACCAAACGTATGTGCGCCAATAATTTTGTTGATCAAGCGGGAACAATTATACTTACAAGTGAAGCCATTGCTAAATCACTTAATATTGATAAAAAACATTGGATATATATAATGGGAGGAGTAGATTTAAAAAATATAAACCAGATTTATCGTCGTCCAAGACTTGATAGTTCCCCTGCAATAAAAGAGGGTTCTCGAATAGCTTTGGAACAAGCGGGCCTAGAACTAAGTGATATTGATAAATTTGACTTATATAGTTGTTTTCCTTCAATTGTAGAAATCTTTATTAAAGAACTTGGAATTAAAGAGGGTGATCCTCGCGACTTAACAGTTACAGGAGGTCTTCCATATTTTGGCTCTCCCTTAAGTAATTATTCGTTACATGCAATTATCAACACTGTTGAATTAATACGCTCCGATCCTTCACTGAAAATAATGGTTATAGCTAATGGAGGGTATAACACTAAACAATCAATTGGAATCTATGGATCTAAACCACCAAAGGAAGATTGGGGTGTTCGAGATGATTCCAAAATCCAAGAATCTATTTTAGCACAAACATTACCTGAACCAATTGAACAAGCGAACGGTACGCTTACTATTGACGGATATTCTATTATCTACGATCGATCAGAGCAACCAAAAAGAGGAGTTCTAGTTGGTACGCATGTCAATGGGCAACGGGCGGTAGCAATTGTTACTGATCCTAACCTAATAGCAATTCTAGAGTCTCGAGACGTAGTTGGAATAACCTGTTTGAGCCAGTATAATCCAGAAATTGATAGGAATGTTGTTGTGTCCATCGACCTAGAGATAGACAAAAGAAAAAAATAATCTAGGCCGCACTCCCACTACCTAATAGTCATTTATACCAAAAAATTTATTTACTTAACATCCTATATTAAAAATTATGCCAGAAAGTATCAAATCTCTGAAGTTTGTATATGATTACGCTAAAAGTTTGTTTGAAAAGCGAAAGGATAATCATTTTGAGGAATCCATGAACACTCCGTTATTTAAACGCGAAAAAACCGCTCAATATTTATTTATACACTCTATCAGTACATTATATATGGCGATGAAAAAAATGGATAATCCTAATGCAAGTAGTACAGAAATAACAATTAAGTTAGATCCTGAATCCACCGCACCTTTACACGAGCAATTATTAGATTTATTTAGTAAAGCAATTGAAGCCTATGTAGAAGTTAGGGTTAAATATACAGAAGAGGATCTTAAAGAAACGTTTGAATCGCCTTTTGGGAGAGAAATGACGTACGAAGATTGGTTTGGATTCATAATACATCACACAATCGGTCATATTTATCAAGCCTTTAGATTACAAGCAATATACCTAAGACATAAAGTATAGTTGCTAATTTTCAATTTAAGCGATTAGATTGATAAAATCTATAAGAGAGAAATAAGTCTCGGTATCAGAATCTAATTATCAAAAATATTACCTAGAAATTTTATTTTTTAAGCGTTCTTAAGACTTTAGAGCATGTCAGCTTCTTATTAAATCTTTTTTTTGATCATTCTGAGAAGGTACCGTTTCCAATTATTTAATTTTTATGAACGGTATATTTTTATTATATTTAGGGATCACTTATTCTAACTCTCAACAAAAATGTAATAAAAAGTGATTAAAAAGTATGTTTAAACCTGCTAGTTCGATGGTTTGCCCTCACTGCAAGAGTGAAATGCACATCGAAAAAGATGAAAGGGGTCTTTTAAGAACTAATAACCTTCTGACAATGCGAATAAAATCTCCAATTTATATACACTCTCAAAAAACAGCAGATGTCTCTTTAGATGTGAGTGTATGTTCTCAATGTAACACGATAATTGGAATCACTAGAAAAGGTATTTAAGAAATCAACTGGGGAAGTAAAATAAATAATAAAAAATTTATTTATTGAGCAATATACAATTAAGTCTAAGTATTAGATTAGAAACAAAAATTCTTAAATAATTAACCAAGTGTGACTCCTTCAGAAAAAAGCATGAATAATTTAACCTAATGTTATTTATATAGTTCTCCAAAAAAAAGGGAAACTAGAATCAGGAACAGAACCCTACCCTTTAATCTCGAAACAAATTATAATTTTGCATTAAAGGAGAATGGTAATAAATAGAAAAATTATAAGTCAATTTACAATTTCTGGGAGTAAACTATTTACATCATCATTAATTTTCTTAAATAGTTCAGTATGAACTGATAAAAAAAAAACAATTTATATGAAAACTGGTTTTAAAATTGACTATAGGTACAGTTAAATGGTTTAATAACCGTAAAGGTTATGGATTTATTGCAACTGAAGAAGAAGGAGATGTATTCGTTCATCACACTGCTATTGTTAAAGAGAATGATGAATTTGCTACACTAAACGAAGAAGATAAAGTAGAATTTGAAATCACTCAAGGTGATAAGGGTCCTGCTGCGAGTAATGTAGTAGTAACAGAAGCCGCTCCTGCGCAAGTTCGAGATTTTCGATATTAGACTTCTTTTTGTTACAAATCAATAAAATATAATAATATTTAATATATAGTAAGTAGTAGGTAGTAATTAGTAAGAATTTGTTCTGCGATTGTTATCGAATCTTATCTTTTTTTATTTCTTGAAAAAAAAAAATTTTAGAGGAGAGGAATGTTATTAATTTCTAAAGATTTAGGAATTCTTCTATTTCGTTCTAAATAAGAAACTTCATGTCGTAAATATCTCCAAGAGATTTCGCATTTCTCTGGTTTACCATCAACTGCCGTTTCAAATTCCCAAGGATTAATTATGACTAAATCTCCTTTTCTTACCCACACTCGTTTTTTGATTTTTCCCCGGATTCTTCCATTACGGTGTTTTCCATCCTCACAATAGACACCCATCCGCTCTTGACCATAAATGTCAGTAACCCGCGCAAACATCTCTCCGTTCTTTCTATATGGCATTTTAACTCTCGACACTGTCGGAGTTGGATTAGGAGTGTAACTCCTCCGTCCCTTTTTTTGCTGTTTTTTTTTCATTTTAGGCATATTTATTCTGCTCTTTAATTTTTTAAGCTAATTAATATTATAAATCCGATTTACTGTAAACGTAAAGAAATGCTCTTGTTATTCGAAGTAGAAATCGGAATATGCTTCGCATAAAACTCGTAAGGTGCGAATTGAAAATTAAAAACTTAGTTAAATTTAAAACATATCTTTATAATCTAATAAGATAGTAATAACTTCTTTTTAGCCTTTTCTAATTCATTTCAATTTACTTTTTTCACGGGATTAATGTGTCAAATAGATTGGCAAATACAGAATGTATAAAAATCCCTATAATTAAACCAATGAGTTTGATGAAAAATTGTTCCACAGATATACAAGAAAATTTATAATATATCAGATGTGGAAGATAATTAAAAAGATACAAAAATAAATATAATAAAACAAAATTAAAGAGGTGATCTATTGTGGGAAAAGGAAAGGGATTAGTATTCTTTGCCCTTATTATTGGATTATCTGGTTTAGTGTTAGGAGTAATTTCTCTAACTCTCCCTCCGGAACAAAATAGTGGTATTCAGAAAACCTGGTTTGTATATGATTCAGGAGTCCATTTCACAAATCCAACTTACACAGATATTCATATCAACGCAATTACAATTAATTTTACGGTAAAATCAGGAGAATCGGTGTATGGTCTTTTTAATACTCATGCTACATTAGTCGAAATTGGAGTGGCTACAATTATATTCAAATTTGTACTCGATGGGTATGTAATATCGAGTCCTGTTTCTCCAGAAACAGAATTTTCAAGTAATCATCAAGAAATGAGTGGGTCGGTTACACTTCAAATGGCTACAGATACAATTTTACCAGGATTTCATAATGCGACTATAAGCATACAGGGGAACTTCCTGAATAATGCGATTGATGAGAGTACATTGTTAATTCAAACATATCTCCCTTAAAATTGTATTGAATAAATGCAATATTAAAGCAGAAATAACGGTATCTTTTTTTTTCCTATTTTATAAATACTAAATTATCTTAAAAGATTTCGGAGTAGGATCGTATCGTCGCCACTCAACACAAACCTAAATCTTAATAAGAAAATTAAAAAATTTGTAAAACGAAAAGTCTACTCTTAAATATTTTATTAGCTTACTTCGTTAGCGATACTCTTAAAAATTTTAATAAAATCAGAATGAAATCAAATCGAAAATCAAAAATAATAATTCTCATAACTTTAGGAGTCATTTTCGCTTTATTCCCAATTGTTAGTACTAAGCTTAGTTTTACTACTGATAATAGCAACAAAAGTCCAGATTTCAGCGATGATACCAATTCAGATGATAAAAATTTGAAAATCTCAACAGTTTCAGGAAAAATTCATATTGATAATAATTGGACTGCTGCGAAGACTGCGGGAATCTGCACGGGAAACGGAACATATTCCGAGCCTTATATTATAGAAGACTTAGTAATTGACGGTGGAGGTTCGGGAAGTTGCATCCTGATTGAAAATTCCAATGTTTTTTTTAAAATTGAAAACTGTACTGTCTATAATTCGGGTCCAATGGGATCAGATGCGGGAATCAAGTTGCATAATATTAACAATTCCCAATTAATCAAAAATAATTGTTCATCTCACTATATCGGGATAAGATTAAGTTATAGTAATAATAACACCATTTCAGAAAATACCGCAACTTATAGCATTGAGAGCGGGATATTCTTATACTTTAGTAATAATAATACTATTGTTAATAATAGCTTGTATTGGGGGCGAGATGGGATAGATATATTTATTTGTAATAATATCACAATTTCGAATAATAGAATGAACGACTGTGGGATGATTTTATATGGAGACCTATCATCAAATAGTATAAATGCAGATTCTACAAATCTGGTGAACGGAAAACCTGTTTATTATTATAACGATAAAATAAACCTAGGGTCAGATAATTTCACGAATGCTGGACAAGTTATATTGTATGATTGTCATGAATCTTCACTTGAAAACTTAAATACTTCTTATGGATCCATAGGAATTACGTTATCTTCTTGCACTAATATTAACATCACGGGAAATATAGCAAGCCATAATAATAATGATGGGATTTATTTAAGTGAAAGCTATATTATCAACATATGGGAGAATACTGTAGACGGCAATTCCGAATCTGGAATCGATTTAGAATTTAGTTATTATAACACTGTTTCAAAAAACAATGCATCCGATAATTTTGATGGCATCAGTTCCTGGATCTGTGATACTAATATTATTTCTGGAAACATTCTTAATAATAATCGAGGATATGGGGTATATTTACATGATAGTGAACATAACAATATTACTGATAACATAGCAAATAAAAACCAGTTCAGCGGAGTGTTTTTACATTATAGTAGCAACAATATAATTACTGGAAACACTGCAAATAAAAACGGTTTAAGCGGAATATATTTAATTGCAAGTGATTTCAACACAATTTCGGGAAATAGTTTAATTGAAAATGGTAAATGCATTAAAGAAGAAAATTGTGAAGGAAACATCTTCATAAATAATACTTGTATCGATATATTTCCTCTCGAATTGGTTATTATAATTTCAACTATAAGTGGAATAGCAGTAATAGGCATAGCAACTATACTGCTAATTAGACGCAAAAGAAAAGGACAAGAATAATTACCTTTTTCTGTATTTTTTCACATCTCCATAATTTAATTGATTAGAATTTTTTCCATAGAATTTTCATTGAAATCAATCATTGAATATAATCTGGAACACACTCCCACCCTGCAATCTCGAAACACTATCGTCTATCACTAAACACAAACCCTTTTTTTAAGTAATCCTATGTGGAAATATTTAAATTTATAAGATTCTTTTTTTAACAAAAGTGTAAAATTCAATAAAAGTGGTTAGAATGTCTCAAAAATTCTTAGATTATCCTAAAAATAATTCAAAAAAAAAATTTTTAGATAATTTAGGATATTTTTACTCAGAGGAATAATATTTATTGAATATTAAATGAGGAAATTATATTGATTTTTCAATCTACTGTAATGATAACACCCTTAATGATAGGGATAATTATATTTTTTATCATTTTTTGGATTGTTGCTATAGGATTGGTCGTATGGGTATACAAAGACGCCAAGAAAAGGGATATGAATGCTGCTGTATGGTTATTAATCGTATTATTGTCTGGGTGTATCGGTTGTATTATATATTTAATAGTTAGAGAATAATTTGACTCTAATAATTTTCAATTTTTTTTTTATAAAGTTATCAATAGAAAATCGAAAAAAAGGGCCGAATATTATTAAAGAAGAAATTTTATTTACCAGATATGATGCACTGTCTGTTTAATATTTTTTTCATAGATTTCTTGAATTTGAACCATTTGATCATTTGATAAAGGCTCTAAATCTGAAGCTTGAATGTTTGATTCAACATGGGATACCCGACTTGCACCCGGAATGATACAAGAAACAGCATCAAACATCAAAATCCAACGTAATGCATAAGGAGCAAGAGTTTCAGGATTTCCAAAGACTTTCTTTATTTCTTCAACAGCTTTTAATCCTATTTCATAATCCACTCCTGCAAATGTCTCACCTTTATCAAATGCTTCTCCATTCCTGTTAAAATATCTATGATCTCCCTCTTTAAATACAGTATCCTTGGTGAATTTTCCAGTAAGTAGTCCACTTGCTAATGGAACACGAACAATAATGCCGATGTTTTTCTTTTTAGCTTGCTCAAATAATAATTCGCTTGGCCTTTGTCGAAATACATTAAAAATAATTTGTACAGTAGATACATTTGGAAATTCAATAGCTTTTAATGCCTCTTCAACTTTTTCCACACTTACACCATAATTTTGAATTTTCCCTTCATCTTTCAAGGAATCTAAAATATCAAAGACCATTGGTCTATAATATACTGCTGTTGGAGCAGAGTGAAGTTGAAGTAAATCAATTGTCTCAATTTCCATATTCTTTAAACTATCATCAACAAATTTTCTAATATTTTCCTCGTTATATCCTTCAGTATTATGAGGATTTAATCGTCTACCACATTTGGTTGCAACATAGACTTTTTCATTAGCAGATTTTGAAAAACTACCACAAAATTGTTCGCTTTGGCCTTCTTTATACACATCAGCAGTATCAAAGAAATTGATTCCATTTGAAACTGCTGTAGATAATGTATTTTGAGCTATAGCTTTATCGAATGGTTCTCCCCATTTACCTCCTAATTGCCATGTTCCAATTGATATCTCTGAAACTTTATATCCTGTTTTTCCTAAAACTCTATATTTCATAATATTAATCTTGAGATTTTGAAACATTAGATAAATTGAATGTCGAATATAAAAAGTTATTGTAATGATTGTTAAAATAAATAAAATCATCAACAAAAAAAGAATCTAAAAAATAATGAAGTAAACACTCCGGATCACACTCCCACCCTTCAATCTCGGAACTTGTTGAGTAGGTATTTGAAATAGCTAAACATTATATACACAGTAAATACATATTTATATCAAACTAATAAAAAGCGTGATCTTAATGGCTATTAATAAAAAAACTCTAGGGATTACCCTTCTGATTATAGGGATAATGCTACTAACTATAGGTGTAATTGGAGTTAATACCAGCTCTGCAGGTTATGATTTAATATTCATCGTCGGTTTTCTAGCACCAGGGATACTATTTCTCATTGTTAGTATAATACTACTCGCACTTCATTTACACAGCGTTACATAGACAAAAGATAAAAAATTGTGATGTAATAACCCCGGAACACAATTCCACACTTCAATTTCGAAACATCAATCCTAGATTACCGGAATTAATATGTAGAAATTTTATATGGTATAATAATTATGTCTAAGAATTTTAAAAGAAATTTAATTTGTACTTTAGAAAAAATGGTTAGGAGATTTAAATTATGAAAAAAATTAAGTTTAGAAAAAGAATGAAAACGGATGAATGGAATGAGAGGAGTTGGAATCGTGAAGAAGAGAAAACAAAAGAAGAAGACAATGAGTGGAATTCAAAAGACGATGAAGATAAGGAAAACGGTGATAATGAAAACGCTTTCCATGAAGAGGATTATGATCAATAATCTCCTAAAAATATGGAAATAACCAAATTCTTGATTGATATTCGATAAATATTTTTATAAAAAGCATTGAAAGGAGTTTAATATGTTAATGAAAATTTCTAAGGAATCGAACTGTGAGCTGACCATTCAATATGAACTCCCAAGATTTAAGTTAATTAGCGAAATAGAAAAAAACAAATAGAAAATTAAATCTGGAACACAATCCCACTCTTAAATCTTGAATACTAATATGAAAAAGAGTTGAATATGTCTAATTTCTCATTAGTTGAATCATTTTATTCCATTCTTCTGTTCCATGCAGGGGTTCCAATAATTTACATTCAAGAAGTTCCTCTTTTTCTTTAAATCCGATTTCAATCGCCTTTCTTAGATAATCAACTGCTTTCTGAATATTACCTAACGCAGAAAAAAAAGTACTTATTCTGAAACATACTCGTTCAATAGGAAATTCTCCATTAAGATAGTAGGATTCTAGATATTCTGTAGTTTCTTTATTTGCAGCATCGACAATTTTTTCGTACCAACTGATGGATTCCTCATAATCTTTATTCCGTGATTTCTGAAAACCATTTGCGACCCAATTATCCACTTGATTAATGAAAGCTGCTGCTTTCTTGTATTCTCTTATCTTTTCATACCCAATCTTTTCTGCAGTTTTATAAGAACCAACATTAGTAATACCAAAATGCGATCCAACAGACTTGTACTTTTCTAGGCAAAATTCAGCTGTTGCTGAACCAATTATTGAAGCAAAACCTTTTCTTTGATACTCCTCTCTCGTTGCTATGCCAACCTCAATTTCATTATCAGCCGTTAGATATTCGGTTGTGCACCAACATACTATTTCTTCTTGTTCTCGAACTAGATAGAATCCTCGATTTTCCTTCAAACCATCTTCAAGGGGAAACCAATTTTCTTCTATTTCCTCTATCAACCAGTCAAAGTTTTTCAAATAATCGTTTTCCAATAGTGTTAGATCGACTGGTTTTATACTATAACCTTCAGGAATAAGGTTTCTCCAATGCTTCAGCTTCAGTTCTTTAATCTCATAATAGTATCGATTATAGAGAAATGGATCTTTGAGAACAGATTTTACGGCTTTCTCCCAAGCATTGTTAGAAACATAACAGTCAATTTCTAGAAGTTGTTTTTCTTTGAAAATTAGAAGCAGATCTTCATAAAGCATTTTTCTTAATTCTTTGTTGAACTCCTCGTTATCCGCTCGACCTCCAAAGAAGAGACTAGGAATAATGATAATTACCGCTGTTTGTGGATTTTTTATATCATCTACAAACACTTGTTTTGGAACAGGAGTTCTTTCAAGGTGACTTCGGAAACTATTAATAAAAGATCTTTCCCCAAACAAATACTCTACTTTTTGAAAGTCCTTTTTTTCTAATTCTTGTATCATTTATTCACAATAAATTCGATATTTATGTATGAATGGTTTGCTAAGGTAGCAATTAATTAAAAAAATGAATAAGTCAGACAATAATAATATTTCCTATCGTTATTCAATGGGATTAAAAATAAAAAAAATTTATCTGGAACTCCACCCCTTCCCTTCAATCTCGAAACAAAACTCGTATCGTCTACCACTCAACACAAACCCGATTCACTCTAAGTCTGAACCTTACTTCTTTTTACACATAAAATCCCATTTTCACCACCAAAAAGGTGAAATAGCTTTATATATCCTAAAACCAATATACAGTCTAAAGTGAATAAAAATTCGTAAGTGAAAAAATGACAGAATGCAAATATAGATGTAAAGACTGTAATCATAGATTCTCTGTAAAAGTACATGGATCAGATGCAAATTGCCCTAAAAAAGGAGATTACCTACGAAATTGCCCTAAATGTGAATCGAGGAATGTAACAGCGATAGGAGGAAATAATTCTGTCCTTTGTATAGTAATATCTGCCATAATTGGATTGATAGGAGGATTTTTATATATATTTCTAAAATCTGTAGACTGGAGGATTTAGATAGAGAGATTTAATCTCCTTATGCGATTTGGAATTGCAAATAGAATAAAAAAAATTTAATTCAGGAACACAACTTCTCAACTTCGAAACTAAACTTACGCGTATCGTCAACTACTCACACAAACCTGTTCCACTCTAAGCCTGAACCTTTAGTTGTATCCCACTCTCGAATTGCTGAAACGATATTCAAAAATTGTTCCTTGAAGTTTATTAAAGTGGCATTTTCATGAAAAAAGAGAGAGTTTCTAGTTATAAAACGTGGTAAAGTTCGGTTATTTTTCCTTTGAAGCCATCTTTTTTCACTTATTCTATTATAACGCGCATTTCCTGAGTGATCTGCTTTAGAACCTAACTTATTTGAGGTCATAAAAATTTTAACCGTTTGAGATTCTACTTCTTTATGTTTAATTAATTTAAACCTTAGTTCTATTTGAACAAAATATGAATTTTTCAAGCTTACAATAAAAAAATCGTGTAATTTCCCGCGAAGTACCGGTATTGTAATGCCTGTAAAGATATAAACAATAAGTAATCTCATAATGAGGGATATTACATCGTTGTTAGAATAAAGGTAAGTACCAATTGTAACGAGAATAAATACAATAATTGTAAAACAAACAAATAAAAAGTTGGAGGGTCTGATCTTATATTTCCTTTGAAACCTAAAATCTAGCAAGCGCAATTCTTTTTCAAGAAAATTTATTATTGTAGGTGTAAACCTGATATAGGATAAATTGAAGAAGTAGATTAATAAGTAGAACGAAAGAAGCACGCAGATGATGACTTGGTCTATAATTAATATTGTAATGGTAGGAGTAAAAGAAGTCGTTATTAACTCGTAAACCACATAGATCGTAACCAGCAAAATTAACCAAAAATAGGTTTGATATAAATTTTTTAAATATTCCGTTTTAATCAATGTAAAAAACTGATTTGCATTTTCATCGTTCTCAAATCTAATCTCTGGAATTTTCCGGTTTTGCCTTATCGTTCTATTCCACTCCATGATTTTGCTTTATCTTTTTCCTCCTGAGGTGAGGTCCAAAATTTCTGCACGATTTCCCGTAATAAGGTAAAATCGGGGTTATCCTGTTCATTCAATTTAACCATATGAAACTTACTCGTTTTTTTTTTAATCTTAATATAATTCTGCTCTAATAAATAATCAAAAGCGTGGATCAATTTTTCCCGCCGATCTATATTTAAACAGTTCAATACATCAGTTTTGGAGATAACCTCTTCAGAATCCTGTAATTTTGCTAAGCTCATCAATACTTGCCCACCCCTAAGAGAAAATATTGTTGTTAATTTATCAAAAATTCTGCAAATTGATCTTAATAGAGAATTTAGATCATTAAAAAAAGTAATTTTTTCATTACCTCTTAGCTCTAGCGCTTCCTCAAAACTATCTAAATGATATTTTTCAAATAAATCGGTAATAGAATTCATCCTAAGTACAGAATATAGTATATTGATTATTAAAACCTTCTATACCTAATTTTTATGAGTTAGAATATTTATTTTAATTGAACAAAGTTTATGTCTTACATGACATACATCTTGTTTTGTTTGACAACAATAGATACTGAATCTTTTTAAGGAATATTAATAAATTAGGAATTATTGAAGATTTAAAAAAACTTACAGTGATTTTTTAAAAAAATACAGCTAATTTAATATTGAAAATGAATTTAAAACGACTTAAGGTTCATTTTTTACTTTTATTTGCATTCATCATGTTAGCGAATTCTTTGTTAATTAGTGAGAGTTCTGCTTTTATATATTCAGATCCTTCAACAACTCCACTATGGTCCTACTCAACGGGAAACCAATACCCCTCTGCGGTAGCAATTTCTTCTGATGGTCACTATATAACAGCTACCAGCCAGAATAATATGTATAATATTAATTTGCCGGAAAATGGGAAGCTGTTTTTATTTGATAACTTGACTTCTAACGCAAAGAAGCCGTTATGGAATTATTCAATTGTGAATAGTTTCTGTTCAGTAGCGATTTCAGCAAGTGGATCTAACATTGTTGTAGGTGGAGGTTACTCCGAAGCAACGGCTTATAGTTTTACTAATGCAAATTCCACACCCCACTGGTTGTATTATACAGGAGGTTGGATTTATGATGTAGGGATTACTGATGATGGGACTTTAGCAGCCGCCGCAAGTGGTACGCGTAATAAAGTTTTTCTTTTTAACAATACAGAACTTTCTTCAATTTTAGAATTTCCCACAACAGGTTTAGCACTTAGAGTGGCACTCTCTTCAAACGGTAAATATATGGCAGTTACTGATAATGCTGCAAAGCTTTTTTTTTTTAATACCTCGAAAATTTCACCTGAATGGGATTATACTTTGTCAGGGGATATGAGCGTATCTTTATCGATATCTGCAGACGGTAATTATATAGCATCTGGCGGTGATAAAGTGTATCTTTTTAGCAAAAACAGTTCAGTTCCAATATGGACATATAACACTTCTGATGAGGTAGGTTCTATTAAAGTATCTAAAGACGGAAATTATATTGCCGTAGGAGGTGGCTTTGCGGATCATAATGTATACTTATTTAATCGATCAAATCCAACACCCGAATGGATTTACTTGACAAAAGATGAAATTGCATCAGTTGCTATTTCATATAATGGAGACTATATTGCAGCACAAAGTTATGATAATTTTCTTTATCTTTTTAATAGAAATAGTTCAATACCAATATGGAGATATAGATTAGATGGAGCATTTGCCTCAAGTTATGATTATAATTTAGATATATCATCTGATGGTAGGTATATAGTAGCTGGAGGGAGACATCGGATCTATTTATTTGATCGAGACATACTTACTGATCCTAGATTAATAATCCCGGGATATAACCTATTTATCATGATTTTACTAATAGGAATCATTTCCGTTATCAATGTATCAACAGCTTTCCTCTACATAAAAAAAAGCCCAAAAAAACCATTATTATAAGTAAATGAACCTTACGAAGGATGACATTTATGTGTAATTAGACAAATTTCATGTATTAAAAGACATACTATTTGTTATAAATAGCAACAATCAATCCTGAATCTTTTTAAATTAATCAATCAATTTAGCATTAGAAAATAAAGAATGATCAATATGGAAGATAAAGAAAAACAAAAGTCAGGTTTTAATAATTCAGGATTAAAATTATTTAGATTTGAGTTAAGTCGTTCACATACCAGCTTATTTTTGATTTTATCCATTCTAGGGATTTTTATGATCCCTAGTACTTTAGCTGGAGATGTTTTCATCAATTTATTTAATTTTCTATTCTATACACTTCCTGAGTACTTGTTGGATTCATCTTATCGTCCTGAAAATTACTTGATCTACCATTTTTTTCCAATTCTTATAAGGATAATTGTATCTACTATATTTCTGATTCTAAGCATCTATGCTTTAAGAAAAATTTTACTGCGCAAAAATAACACGCGCGAGGGTAAAGAAAAAATCATTCCTCAAGAAAGAATCGTAAGCTATTTTGGGTTAAAAATATCTCACGGTCAGTCGTTATTTATATTTTGTGTGTCATTAGTCGGGATAGTCTTCATTGTACAACTATTTTTTGAATCTATATTACATCCTTTTTTTTCTTCAGGTCTGTTTGATTCGCTTTGTTTGATTCCCCTAGGGCCATATCAGGCAACTTCGCACGATATTTTGTTAAATAATGTTCCAATTGCAATAATGGCAACCTTTTTTTTGTTTTGCCTTTACAGTTTATTTATTGTTAGAAGAGGCAAACCCATTGATAAATCAAAAAAGATTTCTAAGAACTATAGTCTTCTCGTTTTTATAGTTTCTTTTGTAGTGATTATTCTCGTTTCAGCTAGGATCTTTTGTCACCTCGCACTATTCAATAATGAATTAGCATCTTTTTTAGGAATATTTCCCAACGCTCCTAATCCTTACCAAAATGAAGACTTTATCGTAACCATAATTTTTTTCTGTATATTTTTAGCTCTCATGATCTCTAGTTTTTTTCTTAAAAAATCAAACTCTAGAGGAACAAAAACTTCTGATAAGCTATCGTGGTTTCAAATTAGATTAACTCCTCATAGGGCTATAATTTTACTCTCAGTAGCACTAATATATATCGTAGTTATCACTTGGTTGTATATATCTTTTGTTCTATTATTTGGAGGATTTTTTAGGTTTTCAATACTAGATTTTGATTTCTTTGATGTTATATTTATCTTACTTGTACTTTTCTGCTATTATCCTATTGCAAAAATATTAAAAAACCGTCGTTTGGATAAGATTGTCAAAGTTATTGATAATTCGAGGGAGTTTACTACTAAATGGTTTGGGTTTCACCTCTCAAAAACAGATGCAATTATTTTTTTTTCTACTAGTTGTGGATTAATTGGTTTTTTCATTTTTCAGCTGTTTTCAATGAACATGAGTGCTCAAGCATTTTTACAATATCCTACTCCATCTTACTCATTTATGTTATTTAGCTTTCCAACTATGACTGCCCTTTATTGCCTTATTTTATTTGTGATCGTATATACAATAAAAAAAACAATTCCTTCAATAAAATCAAATAATGAAGAGAAAAATTATTCTTAAATGGTGTTAGAAAAAAGGAAAGAATATTATGGACTTATTCATTGAGCTTTTACGCTATTCCATCATCATAATAATCGGTATAACGCTTGTCAATTGGTATGAGAGGAAAAAGGGATGGAGCTATCGATTTAGAATCTCTTTATACTATATTCTTTTGTGGAGAACTGCAGTGCTTCTCATGGTATTTCTTTTTAATATCATTCTTGACTTATTTTTTATATCTTTTTTATCTATAGATATTACTTATTCATTCTTTCAGATTTTTTTTGTTATCGTAACATACTTCATTAATATCTTTCTCGGTGTTAAGATTTTTTCAATTATATATAAAAAGAATGCACAGGAATCCTTAGTCGTCATTCTTATAATCGTCATCATAGAAATGATTCTCGAGAGTTTTCTTTTATACATTGTCCTAATTCCAGAAACCATAAAGTGGTTGTATTACTAAAGTAGAGCTATATGTGAGACTTTAAAGTAACAACTTCTCAACTTCAATCTCGAAATATCGTGGGCGACTCAAACTATACTAACTTTTTTATAGTCTCTTCTACCTAAATATTAATAACTCATCCACTAATGAAGCTAATAGAGGATAATAATCTTGGCTCAGAATCTCCTAACACACAATAAGTCTAAAATTATCAAAATCTCAGATAAAAAAATTGATGCCTTAAAAATCGAAATGAATTGGGAGGGAGATGGTTCGAGTCTTGACCCAATAGTCATTGACCAAGTAGAAACGCTCCCATTGTTTATAAAAATATCCAGAAGCAGGTCATATTACCAGATCAAAAATCTCGTAATCGACAAGTTAATCTGTCGCAACGCGCAAAATATTTCCATCGAAAATTGTACCATTAAACACCTGGTAATAGAAGGATGCGAGAATTTGACTCTTTTAAATAACACCATCTTAAAACTAAAAATTGTTTTTACCAGGGGAAGCACATTTATAGACAATAAATTCGCTCAAATTGATAAACTTAAACAGAACTACTACACCACCCAAGGCAATCCACTAGTGGGACAGGTGTTGAACCCGCTTACGTGTTGCCTTTCCTTCATAGCAGTCTCGATGTTATTATCTAGGACACCCATATGGTTTATCGGTCTAATCTCTCTCGGATTGCTTCTTTATTTGAATTTTTCAGCATTTATCAAACAGAAGAGAATACAAGATAAACCGGATAACACCTATGTCAATAATATGGAAGTCTAACTTACTTGATTTAAATTTCTAATTTTTTACAATAATCAGTATTTCTAATTACTTTAATTATTTTTTTACTTTACTGTTAAAGTAGTAATAATTATTCAGAGTAAGCAGTGTAATAGAAAAAATAGAGAAAAAAATAGAATCCGGAACACAACCCCAAAAGAATCAAAATTCAATTGATATTCTCTGTCATCAGATACCGTCACCAATATACCGCAGAGTAAAGCTAGCACACCTCCTACTAAGGTATTATAATTTTTTTTCGTGTAAAGTCTCATTTTATTCACTTTTAGTCTAATCATCCGAATGGGCTAAAAATATCAGCTTATCCATTATATAACCCCAGGGATCTGAATGTCCATCAATTTTATCGGCAGGTGGATTTTCCAAACTGAAGCGAATATATGCTATTT
>JABXKD010000029.1 GCA_013375475.1 Promethearchaeota archaeon | reverse complement strand
GGTTATCGACTTCTTGACGTTCATATAGGGCTCAAAAGATACCGAAAGATCTTCTTTTTCATCTCGTCCAATAATTAAGCAATCATAAAAAACAGGATCAATTCTTTCATCTATGACCACTCTATCTGCAACGATAACTCCGTCTCCAACAACAGCTACCGGATTCCTAAGCATTTCTCCTTTAAAGAAATCTAAATGGTTGATTCCATATTGATAATCTTCCAAAAAAAGAGCTGCCGTATTGAGTTTGTTTAATGTATAAGGAAAAGCGTCTGAAAACTGACCTTCGTCATAAATTTGCATTATATCTTCTGAAATTAATATTGAATATTCAATTGATTCAAAATCTTCGTACCACTGAGCTTCAATCTTGCGAGAGAAGGCAATTTTTTTATTGTAATTTAATTCGAAGCCTACTCTAAAACCTTCGGTTATAAAAATACCTTCTGAGCTTGAAATTTTTAGATTATCCGAGAAAATAATAGAGTCGTTGTCATCTCTACACCGTGTAATTATTGAACCTTCAAATACACCTTCCAATAGTATCCCTTTTAATGAATCGAATAGTATTCTGTTATCTGAGTCGCTCATAATTATTATTTAATCAAGATCAATTTTCCCTAACAACTATTCATACTATCGTATATATAAATATAATAGTATCTAATTATTAAGTAGAATGGGTTCAATTAGGTTATCCAATAAAATTTCTGAATTGTCTAAAATAGAGCTACTTCAAAGAGCAAACGATTACATTTTTTCTACTGGTTTGAATGATGGTGCTTCGAAATTATGTAAAGCGAATATGAAATATGGTTTAGCTCAATTTCACCTCATTCAAGAGAAATATGGATTTGAACCTAAAGCTACCTTTATATCTTCTCCAGATGAAACGATTTCAAGGAATAATTTTAGATGGAATTCCGGACTTGGTTATGGTGGGAGATTAAATTGGGGTTCTGGGAGCGATAAAATTGTTTTTTTGAACATTAAACCAAATTGTTGCGGAATATTAGTAGGAGGATTAGAAGAATTACCAGACGCTTACGAGATCATAAAAGAAATAGACAATGTAAAGAGTATGGAATTATACAGTGGAGAAGTTCTTATAAATTGGGATTATGGGATATCCAATCATTTCATTAACTGTTATGAAACAAAAAATCTCTCAGATCTAAATTTCCCTCCATATATTTTTATGATACATGGTTCTGCTCCAGAATTTCGCGATGATCGCTATGGTATAGGCTTATACATTGACAGCTCAAAATCTTTAATTGATCATGCAATTAAGGAACCTACTGAACTTGGAAATCAATTTATACTACTTGACTCAGATGCTAAAGAATATTTTGAATTTAACAAAAAGGCAATAAACTTTTCAAATTTAAAAAGAGAGATAATTGCTATGAATCTGTTCAGTTCTGATTATAAGGTAATTTGTAATACACCCCATCAATTTTTAAAAGATTACAATAATATGTACCTAGGAAGCAACTGTACAGATGTACAAAGCGATTTTATCTCAAATGATATCTTCCCAACCGCATTACGAGCAGACTTGGCAGCTTATCTTTTTAGAGGACGAAAGAGTTTTTCTGAAACGACCTTAAAAAATAACGATTTCTTAGAAAGAGCAGTAAATTTTGAATTGAAAGACCTTTTAACAAACGCTAATTTGTTGCCCCACGGAGGGGGATACTTGTTACCTGACATAAGCCGAGTACAAAAAGTATTAGAATATAAAGACCAGAGATATTTTGCTTGTGAATTAATAAAAGCTAGAAATAAATTAAAGATCATCCGCAATGTAAAGGAATTACAATTCGAGTATAGAGGAAGAGATGTGATACTTAAAACTCTCCAATTGGAGCTTGGCGAAATAATTGCTCGATTAAATCCAATATTTTCTTTGAAGTTATAAATTATTCTACTTTTGCGCCTGAGGGGATTTCTTTATCAGGTGTTAAAACAGATACGATTTTCCCATCAACAGCAGCAAGAAGCATACCTTCGCTTAGAATCCCTTTAAGTTTTCTCGGTTCCAAGTTTGCAAGTATTGCGATTTTTTTACCTTTTAGTTCGTCTGCTTTATATTGTTCAGCTAAACCCGCAACTAATGTCCTCTTTTCGTCTCCTAAAGCAATAGATAATTTATACAATTTGTCTGCTTTAGGAACCTTTTCTACACTCTCAATGAGTGCTATTCGTATATCGAGCTTCTTAAATTCTTCGTATGAAACCAATTCTTTACCACCTTTTTTGGGTTTTCCTTCTTTTAACTTTTTATATTCTTCTTTAACTTCTCCAATCTCTAATTTTTGAAAAAGAGGTTGGGGTTTCTTGATTTTTTGTCCTGCTTTTATCGAGTCATCATTGATACTATCCCATGACAATTCACTTAATTTTGGAGCATTTAAATATGATAATATCTTTTCCGAAGTATCTGGTATAAATGGACCTAATAGAATCGCTAATGCATACACTGCTTGAGCACAAATATTAAATACATGTCCGGCAGCTTCTTTATTTTCTTTGATCAAATGCCAAGGGGCTCTTTCATTTAAAAATATATTCCCCTCTTTTCCAAAATTGACGATATCTCTTATAGCTTTTCTTATTTTAAAGTTTTGTAAACTCTCTCCCACCATTAGGCTTATTGTATTTATTTTCTCTATAAATTTTATATCAGATTCAACAGATTCTATTTTCGGGGGAATAGTATTATTAAATTGCTTTTCAATAAAAGTTAACGTACGATGGATGAAATTACCAATATTATCATTAAGAGTTTTTATATTATTCTCAAATTCAGACCATAAAAACGATGTGTCACTTGTTTCTGGGCGATTAAATAACAAATTAAATCTCCAGTAATCAAGGGGAGCTAATTCTAGTGCCTCATCAATCCATATCCCAATTCCTCTAGATTTAGAAAGTTTCTCATTCTCATAAAGCAACCATTCTGTTGAGGAGACATTATATGGCAACACAAGTTTTTCACTATCTACTTTGTCTTCATTATATGCAATCAACAAACCGGGAAAAACTATTAAGTGAAATATAATGTTATCCTTCCCTATAAAATAGACTGTTTTCGTATTAGGATCTTTCCAAAAGGAATCAAATCTATCGGGTTCCTTGATAATTTTATCTGCCCATTCTTTCACTGCGGTAATATATCCCAATACAGCTTCAAACCATACATAAATCGTCTTTTGTTCAGCGCCTTTGAAAGGTGCAGGGATCCCCCATTCAAGATCTCGTGTAATTGCTCGTTCTGGTAGTCCCTCTTCAATACTATTTAAACACATTTTTCGTGCATTAGGGGGGATTATTTCATTTTCATCAATCAATTTTTTCAATCGGTCTTGTAATTTAGGTAAATTCAAGTACCAGTGTTTTGTTTTCTTATTTACAGGCGTGTTTCCACATATTGCACATCTTGGATTTATTAATTCTAATGGTGTGAGGATTTTTTGGCACTTATCACACTGATCTCCTCTGGCGCCATCATCTTTGCAGTTAGGACAAGTACCTTCTACAAATCTATCAGGCAAGAACAAGTTATCATTTTCACAATAGAGAGATTCAATTTCTTTTTCTTTTACATATCCATTTTTTTGAATATCCAAATACATCTTTTTTACATATTCAATATGAGTAGGATTATGAGTTATTGTATAATTATCAAAAGAGATCTGCCATTTCTCGTGTAAGTCTTTAATAATATTATGATATTTCAAAGCTAATTCTTTGGCCGGAACTTTAGATCTTTTTGCTTCCACAGAAATGGGCGTTCCATGAGAATCTGATCCTGAAACAAAAACCACATCTTCACCCTTCATTCTCAAAAATCTTGCAAACACATCCGCTGATAGAGTACTTCCAATTAAATTGCCCAAATGTGGTGTAGCATTTACATAAGGCCATGCAGATGTTACAACCCATTTACCTTTTGGATTACTCGTTAAATTGATCACCTATTAACTCTCGTTTATAAATATAACGAAGGTTAGCTTAAATATTTTCAACAAAAGGAGTTAAAATTTTAAGTTTTGGTTGATAAATAATATACTATTTTAAAGTGATTTGAGCACCACAATTTCTACACGCATTGATTTCGTTATGCATTTTATTTAAACACGGTTCGTGGTAGTACGCTCCACATTTATCGCATTGAAATACGTTATAGTCGCCTAAAAATATGCTATGGCAAAGTGTACATGAAGCGTCGATTTTACCGATTTCAGATTCCTGAATTTGAGTCATTTTTGTGACATTTATCCCGCTCTCATCAATTAATTTTATTTTAGGCTCTTCTAATTCAACCTTTTCTTCAACTAACTTTGACGCACTGGCAGGGAGTTCTAACAAGAAATAACAAAATGGACATCTGAATACATTTTCCCTATATTCTGTCTTCTTTGCCCACATAGCGACGCAAGAAAGATGCATTGGTCTCTCACAAGATGGACAGTAGCGTCCCTCGCTATAAAAATCGGCTCCTGTAATTTGGGCTTTCACTGAATGGCAAATTTGACATTTTTCTTGACCTCGTTCTTTATTGCTCATCATTAGACGAATATCGAGTACGTTTGGTCTCCTAAGTTGTAAAGCAATCTCGCTAATTAAAGGGGCTATGTCGCTTTTTTTAGCAGGATCAAAATAATCGGTAGAATCTTTAAGTTCTTTTTTTGAAGCATAAGAGGCTCCAGCATTTAATAACGCTTTTGAATTGTTAAAAAAACCATACTGACCTCCAGTATTTTTAGCTAGGTTTTTTAAGATACTCTGTGAGTGGTCTTCAGTTTTCCCTAATTGACACGCGTCAATGTAAATTCCCAAACCTTTTGCTATCTCAACAATTTTGTGGATTTTATCACTATATTCTAGTTTATTGTCAGAGATAATGAAAATCCTACTTGTTCTACCTCCTAACTTTCGCATCTCTCCAACTAAAAATTGAAGTGAAAATGCGAGACCCTCGTCAAGCGATCCTTTCCCTGAAATATGAATTCGGCTTAAAGCTTCTACTAATTTATCTTTTTCGAAACTAAATGGGCTCAATTTAGCAATATTTGCCCCAAACGAGAATATCGCTATACGATCCTTGGGATCTATTAGGAATTTCTCGTGAATAAACCTTTTTGCGGTTTCTAATGCAACTCCTAGTCGATTAGGTTTGAAATCTTTCCTTACCATAGATCTTGAGGAATCTATAAGAATTACGCAGTCTTCTATTTTTACTAAATCTTGCACTTTCTTGTTTCTATAAAATCATCAATGAATTTAAAGGTATTAAAATAAAAAGGTCTTAAATAAATTTCTATTCTAATTATTTATGCTATATAGTTTTTTAGCCTATATTTCTTTATTTTTTAGTTAGAAATCTATAAGCAAAGATCGCATAAACTTTGATGGCTCGAATAAAATCTAAAATTTCGATGAATTCATCAGCTGCATGGGCAGTTCTTCCTCGACCGGGTCCAAAGAGAATAGTCTGGGGGCAATAACCTTTGTTACGTAAAAAATGTGCATCTGCAGATGCAGGTAATAGAAAGTAAAAGGGCTTTTTTTCGTAAACCATTTCAACAAGTTCGTAAAATTCTTTTAGATCGCTTGATTCCTCCCATTCACTCCAATAAGATCCTTCAGAGTCGGTAATTACTTGGAGCTCAACAAAGATTTGGCTGGAAGTATCGTTTGATTGATCTTTTACTACATACCCAACATCTTCTTCGATCAGTTTTTTTAAAGCCATTAAAATGGGTTCACTCTTTTGTTCGGGTAAAAGCCTGACATCGAGGACTGCTTCACAAGAGTCTGGAATAACATTTACTTTTATTCCTCCTTTAATCATCGTTAGTGCTTTAGAAAAGGATGTTAGAGATTGAAGAACGCTATCTAAATCAGGTTGTTCCTTCATAATTCTTTCAAAAATTTCCTCGCTTGGAAATGACACTCCAACTAATCTTTTAAGTTTATCTAATTCTATTGGTGGTTTGGTTTTAGGAATATACTTCTCGAGTTTATCTAATTTCTCAATGATCTCGCTCATCATATAGATTGCATTTTTACTCATCGCGGGCATTCCAGAATGACCAGAAATCCCATTTGTAGTTATTTTTATTTGAAGATGTCCCTTTTCCCCTACAAGTATTGCTTTTGGAAGAGGGTTAAGACCTGTAGCTTCGCCAATGATTGCAAAATCACATTTTATCTCCTTTAGAGGGTTATCTACGCACCAACCAGTTCCAAATTTTCCCCCTGTTTCTTCGTCAGCCACGGCGTTTAAAATTAAGTTTCCCGCAACTTCCATTTTTAACTCTTTTAAAATTTTTAATGCAATAACCATAGCAGCTAAGCCTCCTTTCATATCAGTAGTACCTCTGCCAAACATAAGCTTATTACGCTTTATCAAAGCCGATAATGGGGAGTATTTCCAATCTTCTTCGGAACCGGGAGGAACAGTGTCCATATGTCCATTATATAACAAATTTCGGCCATCAAAAGAATCATTTAAATACGCTACTAAATTGGCACGGTTATTTCCAAATGAGAAAATTTCGGTTTTCACTCCTATCGCTTTCAAGAAATCATCAATAATTAAAGCAACATTCTTTTCATTCCCAGGTGGATTTATAGAGTCGCTTTGGACAAGTTTCCTAAAGAATTCGATGTATTCTTCTTTTTCTTGTTCAATTTTATCTATAATTAATTCTTCCCTCATAATCTAATTTAACCATCTTCATATTTTATTTTTTTTATGTACTAATAATCTGAATATCTTGTCATTTAGTAATCTATCGAATAAATTTAATATAAATTGGCAAATTTTAATATTCTTAAATTATTTAATAACTAAAATATTGATAATAACGGTTGGTTTTTTTGATTCAACGACGAAAAAAGGATGTTAAAAGAATTGTAGTGGCCAGCATATTTATGATCTCTATGCTGTTAGCAAATATTCAGCTTTTTAGTAATTTTAATTTTGATATAAGTAATAACCAAGAACAAAATTGGTTAAATGACGATAATAATATTAAGTCTTCTGATATTGACCCGTATCTAACAGATTACTATATTACGGGTTCAGGAGTCAATCAAGATGTTAGAATCTACGCGGTAAATAGTTCCTCATCTAACATTAATAATCAAGCATCTTTTGACATTCCTTCTATGTCAACTACAGATACAACATACCTAACATATGGTAATTTTAACTTCGAATTTCAGAATAATTATACCACAGATTATATAATGGAAGACACTGACGCGTTGTATGCAGATGATTTTATAAAATTTGTTTATGATGAAGATACATCGGCTATGAGTGTTAACACAGGAATTGAACCTCCTTCAAAAAATTTTAATGATTTAGTCGATGGCAACTTAGCTACTTACATACAATTAGAATCTTTAGGTGGTATACTGAATTTTACAATTTCCTCAAATTTTGCTGGTACTATCTATGATGGATCTTTATTCGATTTGAATTTCGATAGAGACTTAATATTAGGTTTAATTTCAAGATTTACGAGTAGCCTTAATAGTAGTGCTTTTTTAACGTTGAAAATGCTAGATATTTCTGACTCAACTTGGATAAATGTAACTGATAGGATGTTTATAAATAGCAGTTTAGGTACTCAACAGTTTGAAGACCGATTCGTCAACGAAAATCTAAACTACATTAACACCTCTGATGTTAGTCAAATACAATTTTACCTCCAAAAATACGATACTCCTGATTTTATCCTTCTGCTAAGAGAATTCGAGCTAGCGTCTAACTACGGATTTGACTTACCAATTTCCGATAGCAAACAAGTGGCTTTAGAGTTTGATTTAAAAGGTAAAAGTTCTACAGTAAACGGTTTCTATGCGTGGATTAGAACTTTGGACCTAAACGAAGCTGTGAATGCAGAATTAAATATAACGCTGTATGAAGCAAACGATACTATAGCACGAACTCAAGCAAATTTAGCTTCAAATAATCTGAAACCCGATGGTGCTAAGTTAATCGATTCTAAGATCGTTGGTTTTAACGAATACCATGGAGATTCCTTAACATACTTCGAATTTAATCTCGCGAACACTCAAAATCTAAAACTTTACAATTACTTCATAGTAATAAAATCAAACCGTACTGAAGAAATATACAGCTTAGTAACGCTACCGAGACAAACTTATGGCGATCCCGAGGAGACAATTGACCATCAATTAAGAACTTCTATTAATAACGGATTTACGTGGAATGTCGCCGAGAAACAAGTACTCTCGTCACCGCTCTATCAGTCAGAAAAATTGGATGCTGCAGCGTTTAAATTAAATGTAACTAGGGCATATGTGCCTTCAGACTTTATAAATCCTTATAATAATCAAGACACATTAAGAATCCAAGATATTGCGTTAAATAATAGCGTTATTAGCGACCCTCCTTACGATGAGAGCTCTTCGTTAACATGGGGTTTAGGACTATGGAATAATAGTTTTACAACGCCTATAGTTAATGACGGATCGTTTAATTTCCCAATTGACCTTTCTTGGAATACAAGCATTATAAAAGGATTTGAATTCAATGTAAGCTATACTGTAAAGGCGTATTGGATAGAAAACGCAATTAGTTATTATAATGTATCGTATGATATTGATCCCGAATGGCAGTTAAATTTCACGCTAAACCTTGCAGATGCTAACTTAAACGATTGGACTTTTCAAGAATTTTGGTTTGTTTATCCGAACGATTATAATGCGCACAATTTAACAAATCCTAGTCCTTTTTATGACGATATATACGCTGAAGTTGTAAACAAAACGGGAGGAGAGCGCAGCTTACTCTCCAGGCCCTCCTACGATTTTACAGCAGTTCCTGATTACATTATTAATGGTAAAAGCGGAATTTACTCTCTGGCTTTAACTAGTAGTAATTTCATTGATGGCATGCATAGTTACATCAACTATAACGACATATTATGGGAGACAAATGGTTTCATGTATGGAGATAATATCTCTGTTAAGTTAGACATTCAAGGTCCTGGTGGTACACTACCTTCTACGGGAAACGCAAATGTAATTTTATTTTATCCTGATAATAGCACCAAATTTCCTGGAGCTGAAATGAATTCTGGAGTTGGAGTAGTCGATGGTACTCATCTTATATATGATTTTAACAATCAAACAATTCTAGATGTTACCCAAGATATTCCCCTTCTTGGAAACTACTATTTAGGTTTCTTCTGGGAAAATGGTTCCTCAATTGGATGCAGTAAGCTTAAGTTATACATCGATACTTACGATATCGAGATGAACGATTTCTTTTACGAACCAAAATTCGACCAAAATGTCCTAGATGGAATAGTAGATAGAGTCTTCAATGAATATTCAATATTAATAGGTTCTGTGAATGTTACCGATGATAAGTATTACCCCAAATTTTACGCCATTAATGACTCTAGTGTTGATCAAGAATTTATATATAGAATAAACAATGAACAAATACCGATATTAGTTGAAACTTTTTTGCAGAATGAAACTATCTTGAACCCTAATGAAGATATTAGAATTGGTACGCGAATTCGTAATTTACATGGATTTCTCGAATTAAAAGTAAAAATCAAAGTTCAATTGGTATCTTTAGTTAATGAAGAATGGATAATTGCTGAAAAAACTACGGGGATTAAAAAACTAAAACCTAGTATTGATCCTAATGGTGCTGATTCGCAGGATTTCTTTGTTGATCTTACAATACCAACACTTTTAGGAGATGGAATTTGGAAAGGTGTTAATGCACCAATACGAAAAGGAGGAGTCAAAACTAAGTTTACCATTTTCTTTGAATACGGTGGAGAAAGTCATAAAGTTGATACTTTTGAGAGTAACGATTATGCCTTACTCATAAATAGTACACAATCTGAGTTTGAAGGCTATTTAATTGCTTTGAAAGTAAACAGAGACATTACAGGAGCTTCAATATTAAAACCTTTCGAGAGAGACGAATGTTTATACCTGCCAAACCAAACAACATTTGTAATAAATATATTTGATAAAAATTTCGTTAGCAGTTATAATCAATTCATTGAATCCTTCTCCTTGAAAATTAATAGTAAATTCTCAAACATCGATATCGCCCCCAATACACCTATTTACGGGCAAAAATTTAATGTCAGTTCTGTTTTAACTACTGAGCTTGGCGCTGAAATCCCTAACAAAAATGTTTCACTCCAATACTTAAATAATGACATATGGGAAAACTTCTCGAGTCAAATCTCGGGTATTAATGGAACAACAAATTTTGAAATCGATACCTTATTGTTACCAAGTGAAGATGAGTTCAAATTACGATTAACCTGGCAAGGGGATCAATATACCTCAGCTATTTCGCATAATATTACTGTCCCTATGTTTAGAGCATTTAACAACATATCATTACGGATAATTTCGAATGTAGATCAGATTTATAAAAACAAACCATCGACAATACAGATATTATTAACTAATGTAGGTGATTCTGAGCTCAATGTGTCAATCCCCGATATTTCTATTGATATATCTCCTTCTTTAACTTATAGTATTGTGCAGATAGATTATTTGGCATTAGCACAATTTAAACCTGGAGATGCGACGAAGATTTTGATAAAAATAAATGTCCTAACCATCAATCAAATGAGCATTTCAGTATCTATTGGAGCAAGAAACGAAGTAACTCAAGAAGAAGTAATTTTTCAAAACTCTAAGATATTTGACATCTACGCCCCTCTTCTTGAAGATTTAGTGTTCGGCTTTTTTACTTTAATAATGATTGGTATTTTCGTGATAGTGTGGGCAATTATGTATATGTATGTTAGAAAAACAATCAAGAAAATTGAAACTCCTTTCGAAGAACCAATAAAAGCCAGACCAAGAAAAGGGAAATACGTATCGGTGAGTGAACTACCCGCTGAAGAACCGGAAGAAAAGTTAGAAGAAATTCCAGCTAAGAAAGCTAAAAAACTAAGTAAAAAGAAATCTAAAAAAACTGAAGTCGAGGAAAAAGACAAACAAGAGACAGATTTAGATTCTTTACTAGAAGAAAAAGGTCTTAAAGATTAAAACTAATTCCCTACTTCTTTTATACTCTTTATTTTAAAAAAGAGGAAATAAAATTATAAGTTTGAAATTGAAACTAAATTTCTTTTAAGTAGGCTTAGAGACGATTTTCCGTCTAATCCTGCTAAAGCAATTAATATCCCCGTATCAGAACCAACAATTACCGCATAACCGCTTTCTAATTCGATAGTGGCAGATTTTAAAGCTCCTTTTCCTGTATTGGTACCTAATCCATTAAACTCTTTTATTATTGTGCTACATTTTTTCGCAATTCCACTGTGATCCATATCAGTCAAAGTTTGTCCAACGATAACTTTGCCTTCAAGATCAGATGCTATTAGTCCCTCGGCTTCAGGTACGATATCCATTAATTCAGCCAATTTATTTTCAATTACTTTTTTGTCTACCATGGTATCGCTACTCAATTTTTTTTTCTATCAGTTTGAATTCTGAATTAGCTTATCTAAATTAGTACAGATAAATTCTTAAATATATATATATTTTAAAGTAATTTAAATTTATTTTAGTATATTTAGTTCAGATATTGTGGTCCAAAATTCCATTAAATTATTTATAGCTTATTAAAGGAATTAAAAGAAGATGATAATTTTTTAAATACTGAATATATTATAATTATATCATTAAAATTAAATATAATTTATTTTACATTTGAATGGTGATAACTAGAATATGATTAATAGACAAGAAGTAAAAGCTATCATACGTCGTTTTGAGGAAAGAGAAGGTATTCGTGGGGTTATTATTTGCGACTCAAGCGGCTTACCAATAGATTCCAATATGGAAATTGAAATAAGCGAAGAGATCTCTGCTTATGTAACTTCATTGATAGGAAAAGGTAAACAAGTAGTCGATGCTTTGAAAGAAGGGGGTTTGAAATTTATACGCTTGGAAACTTCGAAAGGAGAAACTATGATTGCTTTAGAGGAACAACTTATTCTAATTATCCTAAAGTAAATCTCTTTTTTATGGTCCTAACTTTGTATACTTCCTTATTTTGCTAAATCATTAAAGGAAATACTTTCTAAACATATTATGGGCTCTTTCTTCCCCTATCGTAGTCAAACCCATATGCCCAGAGCAAATAATAAAGTTATCAGTGAGTTCTTTATTATTCATTATTTTGTTTTTAATACTTGAAAATAGAAGGTTTTGGTTACCACCTTGAAAGTCAGATCTACCGACGCTCCCTTGGAAGATTAAATCCCCCGAAAATAATATTCCGTCAATCCTCTTTCCATTAAATTCTTGTACATCTGTAGAATAAAAGCATAGAGAGCCGGGGCTATGTCCAGGAGTTTCTAAAGTGTGAAGAACCATTTCTCCGATATTGATCTCATCCCCTTCTTTTAACCATCTATCAGCCTCTTTTTGGGTGAATGTTCCAAATTCATATTCTTTTTTATTATACATCAATGGAATTTGATAGTGTCGCGAGATTCTACTAACTTTTGTAGTGTGATCGAAGTGTCCATGTGTTAACAAAACAGCTACAGGTTTTCCCCCTAATTCCTCTATAGATTTAATAATCTCATCCGCGTTTCCTCCGGGGTCTATTATAACAAGTTCACTTGTTTTTTTAGAGCCAAAAATGTAGCAATTTGTTGCTAAGGATCCAACTACGAGTTTTTTGAAAATCATAATATCCTTACTCCTAACTCATCAATAAAAAGGTTCAATAGGTTAAAAAAAGAAAGAAAGAATAAAAAAATTTTTACTGGAGTTTTAAAAAAATGTCTAAGAAGGTTTATCTACTTATTAGTTATTAAGTTATTGATTTCTACCAACCTATTATACACATCTAAACCCTTAGGTGTTAGTTTAACGAATTTCTTTTTATTGTTCTGCTCGATAGTAATCAAGCCTCGTTCGATTAAATCCTCCTTAACGCGAAAATACGAATTATAGTAACTAAATTTGTTTAATTCGCTATAGAAGGCGTGCTTGTCAATCTTATGCCCTTTAGAATTCATTAAAACTTCTAAAGTATCCCTAAAACCCTTCTTCTTTAAAAAACTTATTAAGTCGTCAATAGTCAATCTGTTCTTAACCTCAATTTAATGGTAACGTTATTATTTACTAAATTGTAATAAATAAAAATTAACAAATTTAAAAAACATTGCGAAAATAATTATTAAGTCAATAATGAATCACACTTATAATCCAACAAGAAAGCTCAAAATAACTACCGACAAATAATTCTATTAAGGCTTAAGCCTTCAAAAAACCCTTAATATGAATAAGTATATCCACTTCAAAATTATTTATCAAACTTTATAATTCGATATTAATTTTTTATCTTGAATGGAATTTCGCAAATATTTTGATTTCGCTGAAGGCTCCACTCCAGTGATTTTATCTTGCCCTCACGGAGGTTATAAAAAGCCCAAAAGGATACCAGATAAAACTATGGGGCCAAATATCGCCGATAAGAACACTTATTTCATCTCTAAATTAATAATCAATCTACTAAAAAAAGAAGGAATCAATATTTACTATATTCTAAATAAAATTCACAGAAGTAAATTAGATTTAAACCGACCACCGCACTCTCCCTCGGCTTTAAACAAATCTTCTACTGAAGCGAACGGTATCTTTCATGCTTTTCACGACCAACTAATTATATTCTCTCAAGAGTGCCTTACTCAGTTTGATAAAGCATTGGTGATAGATTTCCATGGGTTTACACGTCCCTATAAAAACTATCCTGATGTAATTTTTGGTCACATCTTCGGTAAAACACTTGATCTTATTCAAGATGCTACGAATGATGCGTGTGAAAGATTCTGGGGATGTTATCATTTAGAAAAAGAGATTTCAAAGCATTTTAGTATTGATAAAGGATTTGCAGAATCAGAATATAGCTTAGCATATTCAGGTGGATATATTACTCACCAATTTTTAAAGACTAAGAACATAAATACAATTCAAGTTGAGGTCGCAAAAAACATTCGAACGGACGCATCACTTACAAAAAAATTTGTTAAAGCGTTCACAAAGGCCATTATTAAATCTATTAATGAAAATTAATTCAATTTCTTACAAATTACGGAGAGCGATCTTTCCGTATTACATAATGCAGGGCAGAAAAGAAAAAAAATCCCATAAAGAAAATTATCGTTACCATTATACTAATAGAAATCTGATATTCTACCCAATTTTCAAATTCTCTGAGAACCAGAAATGTTATAGACAATACGGCGCCAACCAAAAAAACCGCGAAGAATATTAGGTTCTTTAGAAATGCCTTTTCCCTTTCCTTCTTCATTATTCTATTAAATGTTTACCTCTCTTTAAGACTTGTGCCTTTAATTTTGTGTGAATAAGAGATTAATATTAGGTAAAAAATCAAGTATTATTATCCATTTTGACTCAAATAACTTCTTTTTTAGTCGGTTTAAACGGATTTTCGCTGAAAAAAGTTCAGATATCTGCATAATTAGAACGAAGTTTTGTTGTTTTGTACTAAAAAAATATGTGGGATCTGAAGTTTTTTCACTTATTGTCTAAAATTAGAAAATCTATACAGAAAAATTACGAAAAAGTGAAAAAGATTGTAATATTTATTAAGCTTTTTTCATAATTATATATTAATTGGGAAATTATTCCCACTCACAAACAAAGGTGATGTGAAAAAAAAAAGTGATAAAATGCGAAAAATGTGGTAAAGTGCACGCTCTATACCACGATTGTATTCAAATTACAATAGGTCATGGAGTAGTGTTTCAAGACGACCTAAAATGTTACGATTGGAATTGTTTTATAACAGACGCTTCAAGCATATATAAGATTGAGGAGAGAATTTTAGATAGCGTTTTAAACAACCCAAAAGAAAACCCGCTATTAATTTACGATTAATTTCACTTTAATTATTTTTATTTTATCTTTTTTTCTCTAATTTCTGGAAATTTCAACCATTACAAATTAAAAAAGATAATTTCTTAAACAATAATTTCATTTTAAAACCATTCATTATGGTTAAAGAAGTAATTGAGTTCGATATTGTACTACTTGGGCACATAGCAAAGGATATCATAGAAATCGACGGAGTGGGTAAAGAGTACTTAGGGGGTGCCGTATACTACGGAGGGGTAGCTGGCAGTAGAATGGGATTGAAGCTCGCGATCATCACGAGGTTAAAGCACGAAGATTTCCCAATTTTAGATTCGTTTGAGAAGCACAATATCAAATACTTTGCGTACCCAGCTAAAGAAACTTCAGGAATAAAAAACATATACTCCTCGCAAAATATGGAATCTAGAAGTTATGAGCCTTTAGGTTTTGCGGGTGCGTTTAATAAGGAAGAAATCCCAGATATTAAAACAAAATTTTTTGTTATAGGTTCGATAATTGCTGGTGAAATTGATTTAGACCTGTTAAAATATTTGAATGAGAGATATAACGGAAGATTGGGGCTTGATATCCAAGGGTTTATTAGAGGTGTAAAGGATAGTAAAATGCAATATTTCAGCTTGACTGAAAAAGAGAAAGTTGAAATATTATCAAAAGTAGATTACTTAAAAGTTGATGAAACTGAGGCAAAGATCCTCACAAACCTATCTTCTTTATCAAAGGCAGGAAAGCAAATGAATAATTTAGGACCGAAAGAAGTTCTTATTACTCACAAAAGCGGAATAAATTTAAGTTTAAAAGACGAATCGTACTTCTTTCCTTGGAAAAATTTAAGTAATATCGGAAGAACAGGTAGGGGGGATACTGCGTTTATCAGTTATTTAGGATCGCGTATAACCAAAAATCCTGAAGATTCCTTAAGATTTTCTGCGGCTTTAACTTCACTTAAAATGGAATCAATAGAACCCTTTTCAGTGCCTCTAAATGAAGTTGAAAATTTAATGAAGGAAGAATATATCTAAACCTATTAATGATTCAATTAGATGATATTCTAAAAAATTGGGTTTCTAAAATAAATTTGATATAAAGTTAAAAAAAAAAAGATTATTTGGTTTTTAGTTTCTTTTTTAGAAGTAGTATAGAAACTCCTACTAATGATGCTATGAATATCACCAGATTATAACCTGGAATTCCTGGAGTAGGTCCGTTGCCTGGAATAGTAACTTCAAAATATTCACTAAAATCGTAAATTAAAGCATTAGAGCTATCAGTTAACTTTATTTGGTATAGAGTAGAAGGATCAAGATCTGATGGTAATGTCCAATTATAATCTCCGTCATTGGGCGTACTTGCGATAATTTCTAACATAAAGGTATCATTCAAAAATAGGTCAATTTTCACATTTGTAAGAATTCCCGTTGAAGTCCAACTGATAGTATTTTCTGTACCCCTTATCCATGTACTTGAGATATCAGGAGATGTCACAGTAAGTGTGGGGTTGTATATTTCAAAATATTGGCTATAATCATATGTAGAGGGATTGGAAACATCAGTAACTTTAATTTGATATTGAGTAGAATCAATTAGACTTAAAGGGATAGACCAAGAGAATTCGCCATCATTTGTAATGTTTGCAGTAATCTCCAATTCAAAAACACCACCTCTATACAGCTCAATTTTGACATTAGGAACATTACCTGTGGTAACCCATTCGATATCATGTGAAGTATCCGTATGCCATGAACTTAGACTATTAGGAGTTTCCACAGTGAGAGTATCAGAAAAATAAGTAGATGATGGATCGTATAGAATAATATTTTCAAATACCTCAGATCCAACATCTCCATAATGATACGCATGTTCGAGTGCTTGCATGCTCGCAACTATGTATCCATTCCCATATTCAAATTCTAACAAAATAGGCATGGATGTAGCTGTGTGTTGTAATATCTCTCTATGAGGATCTGGAAATGTATCGAAATATCCATGAGCAGAAGCACTCCAACTATCAAGAGCTGTATCATTAACAGTGTGAGGATTCAATATAATCGGATGTTGAGCTAAATTAATATCTACATCGTCAAGAATTAATTCTGTGGCGTCTAAACCCCCAGGCATCGAATAAGTATCGTGCCATTGGTCTCCCGAAGGACTATCACATGCATGAATTTCAAGAATACCCCCACCTGCAGCGTAACTTTCAAACCAGGATACATATCCATTCAACCTATCATAAAAGGTCTGACTTTGATATGATGAAATAATGACTTTCTGATAAGGTGAAAGATCTACTAATCCAAAATCTAATGAATCGTAAATGTCATACGAAATACCATACAAAGCTAAAATTTCATCGGTTGAGTTATAATCCCAAGGATATACATCCTGAAAAATGGCAACCGGTCCAGTAATTGTTTGAAATGGGAAGAAATATCCTCTTTGCCCAAAATTCAATGAACCACTCGAACCACTAGTTGACAAGATCCAATCAGAGGCTCTATTCGTGTCTATATCATTTTTTCGGTGAGCATCCTCATTAGCATTATTAACTAAATCTATAATTGTATCATTGATCCATACAGCATCACCAGGAAGGGTCAATATGTGATCAAATGTTTGGAACCAATCAATATTTGCATTCGTGTCGTCAAAAAGACCGACTGCTAGAGGTTCACTCATCCAATAAACACTTGTTCCCATATATAAATCTGTACTCGTATCGGTTCCACTACCCTCATGTAAAACTACTACATGGTGAGAATTAAACATCCATCCATCAGGGAAAGTGTAATTAACATCAAGAACATTATTAGAATACATCAGTATAGACCATCCCGTCATGTTTGTACTGGGTCCAAAGTTATAAAGTTCGAGCCAATCAGGATCGCCAATATTTACCTCATTAAGAATTATAGTTTGAGGTACGTCTGTAAATTTTTCTCTGATCCAATTGATCCCATTTAGAATCATTTGTTGATTGGAGATGGTATTCCAATGGTCTCGATCCCAAATGTGAACAACTCTCCCGCAATAGGGGGCGTCTAAAGCAACTACCAGATCGTAATTACTACTAAGATCTTCTTTTACTAAGGGAGTATAATAAGGTCCTGCAGAAGACATCATAATCCCATCTGAAAAATATGCAGAATCACCTGCCATCCCACTAACATTATCTCCATAATTATAACCATTCATAACTGGGTGTCCATCATTAACTACTATCCCTTCATCTGGGGAAATATAATCCCAATATGTGAGTTGCCCATTTGCTCCATCTGCTTCTGGCGGTATGATTCCCGCCCAATTCAAAAATGCAATACTACTATCGAAAGAGAGTATGCCGCCTCCATAAAGAGCCCAATCCTTAACAATTGCCGAAGCAGCATCACTTGGCAAATTGTCTATTAACACTAGAACATCAACGGTTTCTAAAATACCTGCGAGGATATCAGCATTTGTGATATTTATTGCGTCAACTCCATTAGAGATTAATCCATTATATATGCTCGCGAAATCATTATTGTAACCACCTGTTGCATAAGAAGGAGAAGAAATAGAATCTAAAATCGCAACCTTTAGATCTGTATCAGCGGTCTTAGGTTGAAGAAAATCTTCTCTTAATTCAAGAACTCTTGAAGATTGATTTCCAAAATTAAATATTCCAAGTGTTAGAAAGCAAATCATTAAAAAGCAAATTATTTTTTTATTATTTTTTCTCATTAATTTCACTTTTAAAATGTAATTAAATGAAATTCTTAGATAGGTTTATTTTTGTTTGTTAACAAAACTAATTTTTCAACCCGTTATTCAATTTTTCTCAAAGAAATTTCAATTTCATTAAAAAAAATTATGTTAATTTTATTTAAGGGTATGTTCAGATATAAGTCTTTTCTATGCTTTTAATAGAGAAGTCAAAAAAATATCAAGTTATATACAAACAATGGCTTTCTGAGTTAATTTTTTGTTCCAAATCTGGCGTTAAACTGAAATTTAATACGGGAAGAATTTATCTATACTTATTTGCCCCACATTCTTATCATTTCCCTTGTAATGATATATCTCATAATTTCCGATGTTCCTGCTGAGATTTGTCCGATCTTTGCATCTCGATAATAACGCTCTAAAGGATATTCTTCAGAGTACCCAAGTCCTCCAGCAATTTGGATTGCGTCTTGTGTAATTCTCACAGTGGCATCCGCTATCCGAGTTTTAACAGCAGCAACGGAAGCCCTACAATTATGACTATTATCAAGCATTCTAGCGATTTGAGCTATTGCCATTCTACTAAGTTCTACATACATAAACATTTCGCTAAGTTTGAACGATATTCCTTCAAAAGAATAGAGTGGTTTTTTGAATTGTACGCGTTTATGAGCGTATTTGTATGAGACTTCTAAGGCACTTCGTGCAAGCCCAAGATATTGAGAAGCCGTAAATGTTCTCTCACCATCAAGACCAAATAATAAAACATCTACACCTTCGTTCTCTCTATGCAGCATATTTTCAGCTGGCACTTTACAGTTGTTAAATCGAAGACGGGAGTTGGGCATCCCCCTGCGTCCCATGTGCTTGTATTCTTTAATTACTTCAAATCCTGGAGTATCAGTTTCGAAAATAAATGCAGATATTCCTTGATGCGCTTTTACTTGATCGTTAGTTTTAGCATATAAACAAATATAATCCGCAACGCTACCATTTGTTATAAAGCATTTTTCTCCATTGAGGACATAATGATCACCTTCTCTCACGGCCTTTAATCTCATACCCCCTATCGCATCTGAGCCACCTGTAGGTTCAGTGATACCTATTGCACCTATTTTTGACCCATCAGCTATTCCTGAGAGATATTTCATTTTCTGGTCTTCTGTCCCAAACTCAATTATTGGGCCAGCAAATAAGCAAGAGGAAGCCCCGAAAATTCCTGCGAGAGCGTAGTTAAAAGCCGTAAGTTCCTCGCCAAATATCGTTCGGTATAATACTCCTTTCCCAAGTCCTCCAGCTTCTTTTGGGATGATAATATTCAAATAGGGTTTCATCTTACGTAAAACCTCTACTGCTAAACTAGAATTTCTCTCCCGATCTATCTTCTCAGAAACAGGTTCGACATTATTCTTACACCATTCTCGCACTTCCATTCGGAAATCGTTTTCCTCTTTTGTATAGAAGTGCAACCTATCAGGCATACAAGAATATCCAAACTCAAAATCCAAATCGCTAAATTGAACATGTCCTTCCAAATATATCACTTCAAGTTTTAATTAGTTTAATATTACAATCATCTAAAATATAAGATTATTTTTTAAATTTGATAAAATTTTTAGATAACATATAGTAGCGTTGAACTTAATAAAAATATAAAATTAATCCTTATCAATGAGAGTCGGTGGAATTATAGACATTTCAACAAAGGACATCCCTAATAAGTCAACAATGGTTATATTCACAGTTGGGTGCAATTTAAGTTGTGGATTTTGCCACAATAAATATTTACTTCATGAGGGTGTGGGTAGAGATATCGATGTTCCCAAATTAATGGAGCAAATTAAAAGTAACATGTTAGTCAGTGGTGTAAGCATTTCTGGAGGAGAACCTACGCTTCAAAACGACTTACTTGAACTGTGTGAAGAAATTAAAAATATTGGGAAATATATTAGTATAGATACAAATGGAACAAATCCGGAAATTATCACGAAATTACTCCCATTCATCAATAGAGTTGCTTTAGATATTAAAGCTCCGCTTAATAATAAAAAACTAGCTAAAATTACTGGAAATCAAGTAGATTCTGATCTTATCTCTGAATCATTTATTATTATTAATAATCGTGAGGATATTGATTTCGAAATAAGAACCACTTATGTGGAAAATCTGATGAAACCTAATGACATCGATAAGATTATTTCATATCTAAGAAAAAATATGTTCCGAGGGAACTTTGTCCTTCAACAATATCAATATTCTGAAGGTGTTGGGGAGGAACATAAACAGAAGTTTCAAAAGCCAGAGCATATCACGCTACTCAATATCCTAAAACCTTACAAAAATATGAATTTACCATTCCAAATCTATTTAAGAGACGATGTTGTAGGATATAGCAGGATTGATCAAATATATGACTATTTAGACGCTTAAAGGGAGAAAAAATGAGCAAAGATAAGAAACAATCCGATAAGGAAAATGACCAAAGGAAAGAGGATCTCGAAGACGAATTAGAAAAACAATGGGAAATGCAGACCCAAATTCACAAAACATGCAAAATGAAAGGAGACAGTGAAGAAAAGCAAAAAAAATGGAAAGAAAAATATAGTTAATCTTTAATTATATCTGATTTATTTCTTAGTTTTAGTTTCGATTTTTGATTTCATTGCATAAAAAACTACTATTCCACATAGGACTATAATTGCTTGAATAATAATTGTCAACAAATCAAATGTAAAAAGTAGTCCAAGACAAACAATACATCCTAATAATGCAACTATTGGCAACCAACGAATATTTGGTTTTAGCTTAAAAGGTCGTTCAAGTTCAGGGCTTTTCTTACGTAAAACTATTAAGCTTAGATTCACCAGGAAAAAAGTAATTAGCACTCCAAAAACGGTGGCATCTGCGATAGTAGATATATCCCCAATAAAATATAATCCTAATGGAATCATGGTTAGAATCATTGTTACTAAAATAGCTACAGCGGGTGTTTTAAATTTAGGTGATATTTTACTTAATCCGTCTGGTAACGCTTTATCTCTTGCCATTCCGTACATCATCCTTGATGTGACAATCATCATTATTAGAACAGTGTTAGCTGTTGCAAAGAGAGCTATAAACGACATTATAATTCCTCCAATGGGACCTATTGCTATTGTAGCAACGCTGTTTAAGGGAGCTTGAGGGTCTGCAATAGGATTATCTTGTAGAATGCTAACTACTGATAAGGCAGTTAAACAATATAAAACTGTTGTTATAATAATTGAATAAATTATAGCTCGAGGAAGGTTTCTAGTGGGTTCTTTAACCTCCTCTGCGACATTAGCGATATCCTCGAAGCCAATATACGCAAAAAATATTAAAGCGACTGCTGAAAAGATTGCCCCAAACGAACCTCCTATAGGTAGTACAAAATAGTTGACCGTACCTAAATATGGTATACCAATTATAATAATGAAGATGAGTCCCGAAGCCTCAATTAATGTAAATATTATATTTGTCCACGTAGATGCCCTTATACCAACGAAATTAATAAGACTAACAATCACGATGAGTATAACAGCAAAAATTACTACAAGAATAATCGGAGAAAATCCGATTAATGCGGCTAAATAACCCGCAAATCCTAACGCGACCGTAGCTGCTGAGAGTATTCCTGAAAAGATTATTATCCAGCCAAGAAGGAACGATAAAAGCCGGATTTTAAAGGCTTTTTCTGTATACACAAACTCCGCAGCGCTTTTAGGGAACATAGCAGAAAGTTCAGCATAGGACAAACCTGTCAAAGCTCCAGTAACTGAAGCTAATATAAAAGCCAACCACGATAAATTTCCCGTAATTCCTACTACTTCTCCAATTAAGGCATAGATGCCCGCTCCTAGGACATTTCCAACCCCATAGACAGTAACGCCAAATAGAGATATCCTTCTCTTTAGTTCAGGTCTTTTCTTGACTTCTTCCAATATAATCACCTACCTAAATATAAATAATTTTATACTTCCCCTAATAAAAAGTTATATTTGAAAACGAATGTAGTTCTATCCAGAAAAAGATTGAATTTTATTTTAATTTTTCTAGTCTAATTATACACGCCTGTTGGCGATGACGATGCGGTTTCACTAGCTGCAACCTTATTTCTCTCCTTTTTTTTGCTTCCTCATAGCGATTTATTTCAGTTTCAGTTTCTGGAATTAATCCGGGCACTTCAGTAGGCTTATCGTCCTTATCGAGAGCGACAAAATTAAGATAAGCAGACCCTATATGTGTGTGAGTTCCAGTTCTGAGACATTCTGCCTCTATTCTGACTCCAACTTCCATTGAGGTTCTAGAAACATAATTCATCGATGCTTTAATGAAAACAAGATTTCCGATATAAGCAGGAGATATAAAATCAAATCTATCGACTGAGGCTGTTACTACATTGGAATGCGTGTGTCTGGCGGCTACAATAGCTCCAGCCTGATCGGCAAGCTTTAGTAAATTACCCCCATGGACATTACCAGCGGGATTTGCGTGCTCTGGCATCATTACCTGGGCGATTTCAACTTTTGATTGCGAAACTGTCTTAGCTTCCAATTGATTCTACCACTTTTTAGCTAATTTGGTCTAAAGATGCAAATGAAAAAAGTAATGATAAAGGTAACTCTTTTAATTTAAAATATAGAGAAAAAAGCCTTCTTGGATGTTTATCTCTAATTAGAGAAATTTAAATGGAATACTTTATTCTGTATCATATGGTTACAAATTATGAATACTCATTCATAATAAAAAATATCATCAAAAAGTGAAAAAAATGCCAAGCTTTAAAGAGACATATGAAGCAATAAAGAATGATTGGAATAATGGGGAAAAGAATTTCAATGTTGAGTGTGAGATGTTATCAGAAGGTATGCAAGTTAAGTGCACGATGGGAGCAAAGCCTTTTGAAATACTAATTGACGCGCCTCCGGGTTTAGATGGTACAAATGAAGGTCCATCTCCACTACTAGTAATTTTAGCTTCTGTGGGAGCGTGTATAGTAGCAGTTACGAAATTTTGGGCCAAGATTATGGATATAAAAATCAATGAGTTGAAAGTATTTTCTCGTGGCCATATTAATCTTGGAGCAATTTTTGGAATTGACGATACTAAACTAGCGGGTTACGATAAACTCGAACCTGTTGTTAGGATTAAAGCAGACGCTTCAAAAGAAAAAATAGAAGAATTGATGGAAAAAGTGTTTTCTCATTGTCCAGTTATAACTAATATGGGTGGAGCTTCACCTATTACTCCAAAATTACAAATTAGAGAATAAACTCTATTTTTTTTATTTTGTTTTATTTTAAGTCCCGTTCAGAAGATTTATCTGATATATCACTAGAATAAAGAGAAATTTTTTTGCTCAGATTTCTATGGATTCTTTCAAGATGAGAGAGCAATAGGTTAAAACTTTGATTGATCGAACCCTTATCTGCTTGATGAAAGCCTCTTATAAAATGGATTTGTTCTTTTTAAGATGCATTACAAACATTTTAAGATGCATTATAAACATTTTAGCGAAGAGGATACTTGGGATCTTTTTTGCCGAAAAACGCTGCCGAGGCTTCGTTCACGTCTTTAGAACTAAAGGAAAGCACAATACTAGCATTTTCCAATTGGCATATAGTCTCCAAACTTGGAGAATCCAGAGTTAAATTTAGAGCTTGTTTTGTCATTCTTAACCCTAAGGGGCTTTTTTTTAACAATAAATTCGCTAGCTCCATCCCGGATTCTAACAAATCTTTCGAGTCAACGGATCTTAGAGCCAATCCAATTTTTACCGATTCTTCAGCTCCCACATCTCTTCCAGTATACATTATTTCAGAAGCTCTAGACAATCCAATTAATCTTGGAAGAAAATAGCTACCTCCTACATCTGCTCCAGTTAAACCAATATTAATTGAGGCGTTTATAAATTTAACATCGGGAGCTACAATTCGAAAGTCTGCAGCCATTGCGAACCCAAACCCTCCCCCAGCAGCTCCACCGTGAACCAAAGCAATGATTGGTTGACTAATCTTCCGCATTTTTACGTAAATTGAACTTATCCGCCATTGATGATACATTTTTTTTTTAATTGGCTCTGCTGTATTTAGAAAGTAATATTTCTCATAACCTTCAGGGATTTTTTTCGTGTTTAAGACTAAACCTTCCTGTAAATCAGTACCAGCGCAAAAAGCTCTTCCTTCAGCCTTTAAAATTAAAACGCGACAATCCAAATTCATTGTGAGGTGGTCAAATACCTCGTGTAATTCCTGTTCCATTTGGAAGTTAATTGCATTTAATTTGTTAGGGCGATTTAGGGATAATATTCCAATCCCATTTTCTTTCAATTCAAATTTTATTGTCTCAAAATTCATTTTTTTCACTTATTTTTAATTTGATATTTTATGTTCTAATTCTCATCTCAAGGGATATTTTGGGTCTCTTTTTTCGAAAAAGGATTGAATTCCTTCCATAATATCATCTGATGCAGAACAAAGCATTTGTGCGCGATTTTCTAATTGAAGAATCGTTTCTAGACTTGGAGAATCAAGAGATAAATTGAGTGCTTGTTTAGTCATTCTTAACCCTAAAGGGCTTTTATGTAGCAAATTTTCTGCTAGTTCAATAGCTGTATCAAGTAATTTTGCTTCTTCAACTACACTTAATACTAATCCTATCTTTTCAGCTTCATAAGCATCTACAAATCTTCCTGTGTATAAAATCTCTGTTGCTCTTGACATCCCTATAAGTCGAGGAAGATAATAACTAGATCCTAGGTCTGAACCAGAAAATCCAACGTTGATAAATGCATTATTAAACTTTGCGTTATTGCTAGCAATCCTAATATCTGCCGCTAAAGAAAATGCGAAACCAGCTCCAGATGCTGCGCCTTGAATTAAAGCGATGATTGGTTGACTAATTTTACGCATTTTTACGATAATATGACTGGTATACCACTGAGCGTATAATTTAGCTTTAATAATATCCTTATCGGGAGCGTTTAGAAAATGGAACTTTTCTTTCAATTCTGGTGGCTTTTTTTTAGATTGCAAAATCGTCGATTCTTTCAAATCCAAGCCAGCACAAAACGCTTTCCCTTCTGCTTTTAATATAACAACACGACAATCTAAATTTACCATTAAAGAATCAAATAATGCGTGTAAATCTTTAATCATCTGAAAAGACATAGCATTTAGTTTGTTGGGACGATTAAGCGTTAGTATCCCTATTCCATTTTCTCTTAACTCAAAGTTAATAGTCTCAAAATTCACATTTATCACAATTCTTCTAATAATGTAATAAAACAACATTTGAATTTATAATTTAAGACTGATCTACAATTGGTAATTAACAGTCCCACTATCAAAGAGAATTCTAAATCTCTTTTAAATACACCTTTCCCTAAGGAGACTTAAAGTTCTACCAAAATCTCTTTCTCTTCCGGCTTCTTTTTAAACTTACGCAACAACCTTGAAAATTTAAGAGGTTTTCCCTTATAATTTAATTCAATAAGAGCTTGATCTTGATAAATATGAAAGAGATTGTTCGATATTCTTTCCCAATCTCGACAAATCTCTAAGGTTTCTTCGTCGTTCCTCAAAAGTGTATCGTGTGATATTATTTTTGAAAACTCAGTAGTTAAATTTCCAATAGTTTTTTGATCCACTCCTTCAAGTAAATCCTTAATAAAATCATCAGCGGAGTACCATTCAGCAACCCTTTGGAAATCACGATGTATTTGGGCAAGTAAAACATTTCGTGGACCTTCCCATAATTCCATTATTAAGGAATCTCGATGTAATCGAGGAAAATCGATAAAATCTTCCATTATTCCGTGTCCACCAAAAAACGAAATTGCTTTCCGAATTATAGCGGGTGCATCGTCAGCTACAACTATTTTTTGCAGCATTATAAGCTCTCGTAATCTAAAACGCCTTTTTCGTTCAGTAAGGTCTTCAATTTTTTGTAGTTCTCTTATCCCGCTGATGAGTTCTTCGTTAAAATGGATGTATTCGGAGTATACTTTAAACGCTCCTGCCGCGCTCCTCATTGCGTTGTGGTTTATATCATTAATTTGGTTAATCATGAGTGGAAAAGAAGAGACTGGAACACCAAAAGCAGTTCTAAACTGAGAATATAAAATTGCTTCTCTTGTTACTTTCAGCAATCCTGCTGCCATGCCAAGAGCAACGTGGAGTCTTGATAATGAAAGCACAATGCCTACAATATCTGCTAAACCCTTTTCTAAAGGTCCAACAGGATAAGCGACAGCGCCGTTATATGTGATTTCTGCTGTAGGCAATTCGGCAGTTCCAAGTTTTTGTTTTAATCTATCAATAGTATAGGAATTTCTAATTTCTTTTTCTTTGTTTCCGGGAAGCCAGGCTGGAACTACAAAAGCGGCAACTCTAGTTGATGATGAGACGTTTTTTGGTTTAGCGGTTACTACTGCGTAGTCTGATTGCATTGCTGAGCAAAAGTATTTTTGACCATACAACCGCCAACAATTTGAAACGCCATCGGAACCTTCTTCTTCTTCGAAAACGGCTTCGACGAGATTTGCTGGAACATCGCTACCACCTTGGATTTCACTTACGAACTGCGAACCTAGTTTATATCCTCCAATACCGTCTCGAAGATATGTCAATATATTATAGGCTTCTGGTTCAAGTTCGTTTTCGTATTTTTGAAGTAATTCTACAGCACCATGAGTACAAGCTATAGGGCACATTACTCCAGATTCACCGATTTGGTAGAGTAAAAACATTTTAACGAATCTACTCCAAGGACTATTTCGCTTCGGATCAAATAATCCGAGATCAAAGATTTCACGCTCAAGCGTTTCTGTTTCGGAGCATCTTTTTATTTTATCAATGCGATGATTATACGCATCGTAATGCTGAATAAGCGTGCATTTTACTCGATTTTCAAGCCTAGTTGCTTCGTCAGCGAGAGCTTTAAATCGAAACGAAACGATGTCTGAAAGTTCTTGAAGCTCTAGGTCAATTTTTTCAAGTTCATTAAAGGGAAGATATTTTTTAACTAAGGCTTGAAAAAATTCATCATCTCTATAATAATTAAAATTATTTTTAACAAAAATATAATCATCAAACGAATACGGATTATCTCTATTTCCTTCCTGATCGCTCATTCTTACCATCTATTAGATTTCTATTATACAAACTAAATTTAATATCATTAATAAGTAAATTGCATTTTTAAATGATGGGAAATGAATTTAGAATCCTCAGAATAATAGTGAATTTAAAGTTTCTTTAGCTAACATAAATAAAGTATGAAGATGCTGTTTAGTTAGGTGAAAATGAAGCTCCCACCTTTCTTCGGTCAAATAATCGCTTATGGTAAGAATTACTCCTGCTTCGATATTCAGATATTTTGCGATCGCGAATATAGCGGAAGCTTCCATTTCAACTGTCATTACGCCCTCGTTTCTGTAATGTTTTAACTCAGTTAGAGTTTCACGGTATGGAGCATCAGTCGTCCAACTTGTTCCAGTGTGATAATTTACATCCATCTGGTTCGCTACTTCGATCATTTTATCTGTCAAAGTTTTAGAGGGATATGAATATTTTTCGCTTGAAGCGTAATGATGCGAAGTTCCTTCGTCCCTAATCGCCCTATCGCAAATTATATGGCTTCCTAATTTAAGATTTTTTTGGAGAGATCCAGCAGTCCCTATTGATATAAAGAAATTTGTACCAAAAGCGTGAAGTTCTTCTAATAAAATTCCTACAACGGGAGCCCCTACTCCAATAGTCCCACAAATAGCAATTTTTTTGTCAGAATCGTTTAAGAGATAAAAATTATTTGCATGAACATTGTCAACCTGAGTAAGAGAGTAATGCTCTACTATATAATTTAGAATTGTGGGGGAATAACATATTATAACTCCCTTTGGAGGTTCAATATCAGGAAATACACCAAGTTCTTTCTTATACTTCCAAAAATCCTTAGCTTGAACCATAGTTTTTTCATTATATTTATTTGGATAATTTGGAAACACCATATTTCTTCTAAAGATTAAATGAATATGAAGCTTTTTGAAAATTCTTCATTTTATATATTTCAATTAGGGCATTTATGAATGAGATTATTTTCAAAATTAATCTTCTTAATCGATTTTAACTCGTTCAAGACATTTGGAACTACTTTAAAGTCGTTCCAACTCAAATCTAGACTTTCAAGATTTATAAGGTCGCTTAAAGTATCCGGCAAATTAGTTAAATTATTACAACTTAGGTTCAAATTTTTTAAATTCTTCAATAATTTAATAGAGGAAGGAATTTGATCTCTTAGAGATATACTTAATTCCAATATGCGTTGGTCTTGAACTTTCAACATTACATCGTCATCATAGATCAGTTTACTGTTTGAATTCCAATTAAAACTGTTGTAATTGTCAAGATTAAATTCTAAATCTAATAAGAACGGAACTTCCTCGGACACAACATCAAGATTTTCAGCTATTTTCTCTAATCTTTGAAGATAAACAGCATATAAAGACCTGAAGTGGTCGATTTCTGGATCATTTAACGACTTTGCGAGAACTTTAAGGAATTTTGATGATTTATCGTTTAATAAAACCCATTCCAAGCAATTTTCTCCAACTTTAAAATAATTTTCTAAAATTATTTTAGCGGAAATTATCCTAATCTCTTCATATTCGTCAGAAATTATGCAATTTTCTAGTGTTCTAAAAACAATCTGATCTCGAGTTTTCAGTTTGTTTAAAATGTTTAAGCTCTCTATCCTCGAGCTCGTGTTTTCAGATTTCTCTATGATCGAAATTAGAAACTCAATACCTTCTATCCTGTTGATTTTATTCTGGAGTATTTTCTGGTAAATAGTATTTGGGTTTAGTCTAACTTTCATTTCGAACGATTAGATAATAATTGTTATTAAGCGATTTTACTTATTTTTTAAAGTTTAAAAATACTTATTAGATTGTGGATTTATAATTTACAATATTTACAAATTTAAATTTCAGAGAAGAATTTGATTATTAAAACTCCTTCCAAACGGATAAATAATCTCAAAAATAACATGCTATCAAGCAAGTATGAATTGTGTATCGAACGCATGAGATTTTTCACTGAGATTTATAAACAATATCCAGACGATCCCGAAATCATTAAGAGAGCGAAATCTATAGCACGCACTCTAAAAAATATGACCATTTTTATTAGAGACGATGAATTACTGGTTGGAAACGAAACGAGCAAAAATTTAGGCGAAAAAATCAATCTCGATTTTCAACGCTATGATAACAGTTTAGAGAAGAGATCAACATATAAGAAGCTAAGAAGAAGAAAACTTCAACCATTTTTTATCGACGAGCCGGAGATTGATGAGTTACTCGAAATGATCCCATTTTGGAGAAAAAAATCGCTATTAGAAGGTCGTATTAGTAAGAAATTACGGGAAGAAGAACTGGTCACAGGAGAGGGGAAAATCACTTCCTTAGCTCCAAATGTGTCCGTTCAAATTGGAACGACAGAAGGACATTTATGCGCTGGCTACGAAAAGCTTTTAAAACTTGGATATAGAGGAATTATTGAGGAAGCTGAATCATTTCAATCCCGCTTAGAGAAAGTGGATAAAGAATTTCAAGAAAAATATAACTTCTACGAAGCTGTTAAAATTTATTACAGAGCTGCTATAGAGTTTTTGCAAAGGTTTTCAACACTTTCTCTTGAAATGGCAGAAACTCAAAACAACGAAAAACGGAAAAAAGAGCTTGAAATTATCGGAGCTATGTTGAAAAAACTTACCGAAACTACCCCAGAAACTTTTTACGAGGCAGTTCAACTCATAAATTTTACTCAAAATATCATAAATATTACTTACCAGCGAAGTGTTGTGGCCCTTGGTCGATTAGATCAAATTCTCTGGCCTTACTATTTTCAAGATCTTAAAAACGGGAAAATTGATAGAGAAGACGCGTTAGAATTAATAGAAGAACTCAATTTAAAATTAACTTGGAACATTACAATATTACCTACAGACTTTACTTTAGTAGCTAACGCTCTTGGTCAAAACACACAAACAATTACTATTGCTGGTATGGATTCAAATGGCAAAGACGCAACAAATGAGTTATCTTACCTTTTTCTTGAAGCATATAAGAAAGTAAAGGTTTTTACTACTGATCTTTCAGTTAGAATTCATAAGAAAACTCCAAGAGAATTCTTTGAAAACGCGATTAAAGTTTTTAAACACACTTCAGGTATCGCTTTTTATAACGATGAAATTATAGTTCCCGCGCTTCAAAATACCGGTTATTCCCTAGAAGACGCCCAGAATTACGTTATAATTGGATGTGTGGAGCCCACCGGTCAAGGAAACAGTTTTTCAGCAACAGCTAGGATGTTCATTAATTTACCAGGAGTGTTAGAATTAACTTTAAACAATGGATATAGCAATTTCTCAAAGAATATTGATGGTTTACAGACAGGTAATCCAGGAGAGTTTATCACATACGATCAATTTTACGACGCTTTTACACGGCAGCTTAAATTTAACATTGAAAAATCTGTGAAGATTGCCGAAGTAGGGGATAGAGTAGTGATGAACTATTTTCAACACCCGATTGTGTCTGCTACGCTTGATGGATGCTTGGAAAGTGGGAAAGATTACGTATGTGGAGGGGCAAAATATAATTATTCTTCGATTACTGCTTATGGGTTTGCTACTTTAGTTGATTCTATGTATAACATTAAAAAAGTCGTTTACGACGAAAAGTCAATGACTTTACCAGATCTTATAAGTATTCTCAATTCAAACTTTGAAGATAATGAAGTTTACCGCCAAAAATTAATTAATAATTACGAAAAGTGGGGGAACGATGGTGCTGAGATTGATTCCTTTGCTATTGAATTATGGGATTTATTTACACAAGAGGTAAGGAAGAATAAACCTTTAAGGGGAGGACGATATAATGCGGGAGCTTACTCAATGGGCATCCATGTAATGGAAGGTATTTTAACTCGACCATCAGCTGATGGGAGAAAAGCAGGAAGACCCATCTCAAACAGTTTATCTCCCGTGAATAAAGTTGAAAAGAACGGAATCACCGCAATATTGAATTCAATCGCAAAATTAAATTACGATTACGCTATGAATGGAGTAGCTGTTAATGTGCGATTACATCCCCAAAACTTAGAAACTCAAGAAAATATCGAAAAGTTCTATTACTTGTTAAAAACATATTTTGATAAAGGGGGGATGCAGATTCAACCAAATGTGGTTTCAACCGAAACTTTAAAGGATGCACAGATCCATCCTGAAAATTACGCAGATTTAATCGTGAAAGTTGGAGGGTATAACGCTACTTTTATTGATTTAGGAATTCCAATCCAAAACGACATTATAGATAGATTAGAAAACAAATTTTAGAATTTCATCAACTAAAACGACATGCATTCGGAAAAATTATTTCCTATAAGTATAAACCCACAATTTTGCATCCGTTGTGAAAAGTGCTCTTACTCTTGTCCTCCAAAGGCAATCTTTTTTAGGGATTCGCTTCGATATGTCGATTATAATAAATGTAAAGGATGTTTAAAGTGTGTAGATGTTTGCGAGCACAACGCTATAGTGGTAATCTCGTTAGAGGAGGGGCGTTTAATTGACTTTGAAATCGATAAGGAGAGATGTACCGTTTGTAAAAAATGTTTAGAGTCAAACTTCTGCTTTCAAAATTTATTTAAGCTTTGCGTTGAACCAAGCACAAACGAAGAATACATCGAATTTAATAATAAATCAATGAATAAGTGTAGTAATTGTTTAAAATGTTTTAAGGATTGTCCAAACAATGCAATAATCCCAAATATATATATAAATATAACTTAGCCCTTGTTTAACGAGTTTAATTTGTATTACCATCTCGTTTTAGAACCTAATTTAATATCTAGAATTGGTGTACCATTAATCGCATCGAGATTTTTGACGAATAAAGTGGTATCTTCAATTTTAACTAATTTAACATTAGTAATTCCAATGCGAGATAATCGATTAGGCGTCCGAGAAGCGAAAATACCTACTTTCTTCCCATCAATACCTCGAGAAAAGGTCGATCGAATTTTACACTGTTTATGAAAATAATATACAACAGTAATCCATTTATCTTCTTCTAACTTGTAAAGAAAAGGTCGTTGAGATTCAAAAAGACGGATTTTAGAGACATCATTTCTACTCCCCTTCAAACCAAATCCTTCCCCTCGTTCTAATAGATTTTCTACAAAACCGATTGGAAAGATCTTAAACGGCTTATTGTTCTGATATAAACATTGATAACATATGAATTTGTCATCAAATTTATCAAGGTGGTGCAACTCTTTTTCCTTTTTACATTTCGTGCAAACTGGCATAGCTAATAGTTGAGTTATTGGTTAATTAGTTAATTTCCAAAAAGTCTGGTTATTGTAAATTACTTTTTTAATCTTATTCTGGGATGCTAGAGTATTCAATTGATCTAATAAATCTTGCTCATTAACCGCTTTTGAACTAAATGTTTCAGTAATTTGTTCTAGTCTCATTGGATGCCTTTCAAGTAAAGTCTTTAATTCCTTTTCAAAATTTAAACCAAAAACACTAAATGTTCCTTGTTCAGGAAAGTTTATATTATTATAATCTCCAAAAATATCGTTTAGGATTGGTATTACATCTTGGTCGGGAATTTTCACCCAACTTTCAGTAGGAGGTCTTATTGGAACATTAATATCAATTCTATCGGGTTGAATCAAATCTATCTTCTTTTTAATCTTAAATAACTCTTCCCTAGAATCGTTAATTCCCTTCATTACCATTATTTCTATCCAAAATTTACCGTTAAATTCTTTCCGAAAATCAATGTAACCCTGAATTATTTTTTCATATTTGATGGAGGGATGAGGACGATTAATTTTAATGAATAATTTTTCATCTCCTGCGTCTAATGTTGGTAAAACAACGTCAGAAAAGATAAGATCATCCTTTACATCGTCTTGGTATAATAAACTACCATTAGTAATTACACAAATCGGTTTTTTAGATAATTCCTTTGCTTTCAAAATCAGTTTTCCTAAACTTTTGCATAAGGTAGGTTCACCACTACCTACAAAGGTTATGTAATCAAACTCCCCTTTATTTTTGTTAATACTTTGTTCAATTTCTTCGTAAATTTCTTCTAAGGGATAAAAATTTTTTCTCTCACTAGTAAAATTAGTCGTTTTTCCCAATTGACAATATATACACTGATAATCGCATGTTTTTGAAGGAATAGGGTCAATTCCTAAAGACCTCCCTAATCGTCTGCTAGGAACAGGTCCATAAACATATTTCATTTTCCCTTAGTATAAAAGAAACTTATTTTTAAAAGCAAAATCCAGAATCTCTTGATTTTAGTTCTTTATTTTTTTAAACCTTACTGATATGTGATAATCATCTATCGCTCTTTTTAGGGTTGTTATCGCCAGTTCGGCGCAATGTTTGTGATCTTCGGGTAAACCGTTTAACGCAGCGTCTATGTCTTCTGCATCTAATTTTTCAGCATCATCTACTGATTTGTTTTCTATAAGAAGTGTAGTTTGGCACCCTGTTGCCACTGAAGCTCCACAACCGTCAGTAAGAAAGTTAGCCTTTTCAATATTATTGTCCTTTATTTTTAAAAAGAATGACATGGTATCACCACAAGGGCCCTCGTAAGTTTTTGAAATCGTAATCTCATCATCAGGAGGTTTACCCCAGTTTTTAGGCTTGTGATATAATGAAACTATGCGTTCATTATATTCCTTGATTTCTTCTTCGTAAATAATGTTTTGAAGATTCTCTACATATTCATCAAACTTATCTTTAGGCATCTGTATGGAATACTATTTTTGATTTTAATATAGTTGCTAGAAAATTTAATTGTTCAAATATTTGAGTTATTCAGCTAATGCTGATGGTTATGATGATTATGTTCGTAATTTTCGTCTGCCTCAGTGTGTATTTTTTCTACACCATAACCTTTACCTCCACCCGGAGAACAAATGTTTTCACCACCTTCTAATGTCCCGTTTAAAACCTTTGCAATAACATCGTCAATGTTACCAACAACACCTCTGATAACTTCGATTCCGTATTGGTTAAAAAAATCAATTGCTCTATGACCTATTCCACCCACAATCATACATTTCGCACCTTGATCGTTAATAAACCTTGGTATGCTTCCAACTTCGTGTCCAGGGTTATTCAACACTTTTTTATCAACTATTTTGTTATTTTCAATCGAAACAAAAGTAAATTCCGGAGCTCGACCAAAATGTTGCGAAACGCTTCCCATTTCTGTACATATAGCTATTTTCAACTTTTGATTCACATCTTTTTTTATTTATATTAAAGAATAATTATTCAGAATATATAAAATTTTCGAGAAAACCAAGCGAGATGACACTAACCTTACAATTTGGTTGGTTAAGACTGAATTCATTACCTTTAGTTTGAGCTAATTTAATAATTTAAAACTAGGAAAATATTGAAGCTTACTACTTTTTCAAGTTAAACCTTCACTATTGGGTAAATCTTTAAGAAGTGTGAACAGTTTTATAATTTGTTCATTTATGATTAAAATATAATTTAGTTTCAAAATACTTAAATATGGTGTTAAATAATTTATATATAGGATCATGTGAATGATTATTCACAATCACATCCAATTTTAAAAAAAATACAAAAAAAAGTATAAGGAGATGAGAATAAAATAATGCCAGGTGGAGATAGAACTGGTCCCAGAGGTCTTGGAACAAGAACTGGAAGAGGTTTAGGATATTGTGCAGGATATGACTTTCCAGGGAGTGCTTACGGTCCAGGATTTGGTTATGGACGAGGTAGAGGACGAGGGATAGCGCGGGACTATGGAAGAGGATATGGAAGAGGGTGGGGGTATAGAGAGCCTTTTTATGCTCTTCCTCCTCCAATTGTGCATGGTTCCCCGGTTTATGCTTCAAGAGTTCCCTTAGAGCCAATAGATAGATTAACAATGCTAAAGCAGGAAAAAGAATACTTGGAATCCGAACTTAAAGGAATCGGTAATGCAATTGATGATATAACCAAAAGTATTGAAGAATTAGAGAAAAAGGAATAATTTTTTTTTCATTTTATTATTTTTAAGCCTTGAAAATTTTAAAAAACATAATTAGAGGGCTATGTCGCAAATTAAAGATACATATGAAGATTATCTTAAAGCAATTTATTTTGTGTCCAAGAAAAACAAGGGAGGATGGGTCTCAAATTCAGAAATCTCTAGCTTTATTAAAGTTAAACCCGCTTCAGTAACAAGTATGCTATATAAACTCAAAGAGAACGATTACATACAGTGGCATCCTAGGAAATCAGTAAGATTAACAGCGAAAGGTAAAAAAATCGCTTTAACAACTATTAATAAATATAATAGGCTAAAGCACTTTTTTGAAGATGTTCTAGGCGTCGACAATACATTTAAACTGGACGAACTATGCTGCAAAATAGAGCACAGTATAACGCCTGAGATATCAGATGCTTTAGAAGACCTTTCACTCAGAGTTTTTCAAACAAATATTTAAAAAATAAACTCAAAATTTAAATCTTTTAGTCAGCAATTAGAAATCATGTCAGATATTAATTTAAAAGTAAACGATGAAAAGGTTCCTTTAAACGAGTTTATGGAAAGTATGTTAGAAAATCTGCTTTTGGGATATTTAAAATCGGCAAAAGGTATCCCCGAAGACATAACCTCGATTAGTGTAAAAATTGATTTATAATTTTTGTTTTTTTTATATATTTTTTTTATTTGAGAAGATACCAGCAGAATCAATATTAAAAGATATTGGTATAGGTAAGTCTTTAATATAATTAATTAAAATGAGCTTAATTCATCAAACTTAAATAAAAAAGTACTTTTTATATTATTGGAATTATGAATGATAATTCACATGAATGATAATCCATAATTCAAAATCATTAAAAAAAATGAGTTAAGAAGTTGAGAAGTTATAAAGAGATAATAAAGGACGATGTTTTTAAGGCAGACGATGAATATTTAGTTCAAACTAATGCATATAAGATGTGTTGGGGATGCGAAACGAAGCATAAATCAGGGCATATGGTTTATGATGCTAGCAAAATGCGTAGAATTTTTTTTTGTGAAGATTGCTTCGTGAAAGTAAGAGATAATGCTTAATGAATAGACAATCACAATTTAATTTTTTTTAAGAATGGTAAACTCTCAGATAAAGACTTCAAAATATATGGGGAGACTTTCGTTAATAAGGGAATAATGATTGGAACTTTCAGTGAATTGATTTTGAGAGACATAATTAAGCAAATGTAAAAATTTCAACAAAAACGATTTCTCTTGAAAGAAACCTGTATTTTTTTTTACTTTTTGTAATAATGAGATTTGAACTTCACTTAAAAGTCAGAGCTATTATTACATAAACCTATTTAAATAAGAAAACATAATATTCTCTAAATTCTTAAATTTCATCTAAAAAAAAAAGTGAATTATAAATGGCAGAAAGTAAATCTGAAGAAAAATTTGATATTAAACATACTTTTTTAATCGGTTTAGCGTTTTTTACGACTGGGATTTCTTGGAGTTTATATAATACTCGAGTTAATCAACAACTAGACGACTATTTCGCTGGTTTTGTGTTAGCCGGATTAGTCGTAGGAATTTTAATGGCATTAGATAATATGTTAGGAGTAATCATACAACCAATCATGGGAACAGTCTCTGATAATACAAGATCTAAATACGGTCGAAGAATACCTTATATAATAGTTGGAGTTATTTGTTCTGCAATTTTCTTTGCTCTAATTCCTACAGGATTTTTACCAACAGGTAATCTACCAACTCTATTAATTTGGATGTTCTTATTCAGTCTAAGTATGGGCTTTTATAGATCACAAGCAGTTGCATTAATGCCTGATTTTGTTAAACCTCAACATAGAAGCAAAGCAAATGCTATTATTAACATTATGGGAGGCGTTGGAGCAATCGTTGCTTATACAATGGGATTAATATCAGGTACTATTGGACTACCATTAACTTTTATTATTGCATCGATTATCATGGTTGTAGCTTTGATTGTTCTCGTATTAGCTGTAAAAGAGAATGATGCTTATAGTTATAAACTTCTACTAGAGGCTGAAGCAAAAGAAGGAAAAATCAAATCGCAAAAGGATAAAGTAGGTCTAATCGCTAGTTTTAAAGACATCCTAAATGAAGAAGATAAAAGTACACTTTTTATACTATTTGCTATTTTTGCTTGGTTTATCGGATATCAAGGTTTAGAATCTTTCTTCTCAATATATGCAGCTACGGGTCCGAATGGCATATTGAATCAAACTGATGCGTTTGCATCTTTTATGTTCAACTTTGTTGCTCTCCCATTTATCATTGCAGCATTTCCATTGTCTCTGCTAGCATCTCGAATTGGGAGGAAAAGGTGCATTCAAATTGGTTTGATTATTATGATTCTATCGATGTTAACTGGCTTTTTAATTCAAACTCTAACAGTAACTATGATTGTCTTAGTTTTGTTCGGTATTGGATGGGCTTTTGTAAATGTTAACTCTATTGTAATAGTCTGGGAATTAGCACCTAGTGTAAAGAAAATTGGAACTTATACTGGCCTTTATTACTTCTTTAGTGTGTTAGCGGCTGTAATTGGCCCGGGAATCGTAGGAGGTTTGCGAGATCTTTTCGGTCCAGGGTCTTTGCTTCTTGATGGTCTCATCTTTTTTGTAATTGCATTTGTTTTAGTATTCTTTGTAAAAAGAGGCGAAGTAGAGCTATCAGACGAAGAAAAACTAGCAAAGAAAAAAGCGATCCAAGATTTATAAAATCAGTCCATATGTAAGCTGGTTTACAAAATTTTATCTTTTTTTTTTATTTAAGATCCTAAAAGAATGAATAGATTTATATGATATTAGAACCCGAATGTATACCGTGTCTTTTTAACCAAGTGTTAAGAGCCTTTCAATTGTTGAAACCAGATATTTCCCGTGAAAAAATTTTAACTACTCAAAAGAAGTTTATGGAATACCTTCTGAGTTTCGATTTGGAAAAAAAAGCGTCTCCGATAATCGGTAAAGTAGCATACCACCTTGTTGCTGAAGCTTTAGACGTAAAAGACCCCTACGCTTCAATTAAGAAAGAATACAACCAGTTAGCTTTACAATTCTACGATGAGGCTAAAGAACTAGTCAATAACGCTAAAGATCCCTTATTTGAAGCAATTGTAGTAGCCGCCCTTGGAAATACAATTGACTTTGGTACCAATCATAAAATAGATTTTATCAGAGATATTAAAAACTTTACTCCAGATAACTTAGCTATAAATGATTACGAAAAATTCAAAATATCTCTTCAGAATGCAAAACACTTACTTATTTTACTTGATAATGCAGGAGAGATTGTATTTGATAAGTTATTAGTAGAAATAATTATTAAAACCTTCCCAAATCTAGAAATTGTTTGTTCGGTTAGAGCTTCCCCTATTATCAACGATGCTACTTTAGAAGACGCTGAATTTATTGGGTTAATTGATTTGGTCCAAGTCATAGAAGGGAGCGGTACACCAGGCATCCATCTACCAGCAACATCTAATAAGTTCAAGAAACATTTCTTCTTAAAGGATGGGGTGATATTATCAAAAGGCCAAGGTAATTTCGAAAGCTTGTATGGTATGGAAATACCGGACAAAGAAGTATTTTATTTACTAAAAGCTAAATGTTCCCTAATGGAGCGAATTTTTTCCGTGAAAGAAGGAAATATTATTTTTAAAAGAAAGACGGAAAATTTTTAAAAAATATTGGAAAGAAATAAAGTATCACTTTAGGAGTTAAAGTAAATACATTAGTTTTTCGTTTGAGCAATTGCTTCAGTGAAAAATCCGAAATCTCGAATTTTCTCTTTATTTCTTCCATTCCTTCGGTCGAAGTACTCAACAATTTGGTCGTATAAGACTTGTTTAAACGATTCAAACTGAGAAACATCGGTACAATCGCTAATTTCGTTTTTATACAGGTGATAAAACATATCAAGCGCTTTTACTGCTTCTTCCCTAATATCTTCTTTAACGAAATGTTTGTCCATTATCGCTATTAAAACAAGGTCAAATTTATTCACGATTATCATTTGTATGGATAATCCCTTAATTGTAATTTCTTCAATCTTCCCCATGTTTTCCGCTCCAAATAATGATAACGCTCCTACAAAAGAAGAAAGCAACATAGGATTAATTTCAGAATCTAAAATGAGATCTAATAAATATATACCAGTTTGTTTACAAATAACAATCCCTTTTAAAAGTTTTGAAACTTCTGAGTTTTGAGCTAAGTTGATTTTAAATTACCCTTTACCTGTTATTATGAAGATTTTCAACTTCTCCATTTGAATATAAAAATCATATAAGTACTTGTTTAAATTCTTTTATGATTTATCAGACTTCATATTATGGTGATATATACACCTAGATTTCCTAGGAGTATAAGGACTACTAATTTTTTGTCGATTTTTGCTTATTAATAACTTCTCTTCATAGAAGGGATTTATTTATTATAATCATCACCTTTTATACTTATGAATATCTATTCTCAATTAATATATACTTAAAAAAAATGGTAACCATGAATAAAATTATAGGAATTCCTTCAAACGGCCCAGAATTATCAAGCACTATTTCCGAACATTTTGGACACTGCAATTACTTTATAGGAGTTGAGATTGATTCCGATCAAAACATTAAGAAAGCATTCTCACTTCAAAATAATGGACATTCGGGATGTATGGAGCCTGTTATGAATATGAAGGATAGAGGCGTGACACATATGATAGTAGGGGGTATTGGCGGTAGACCTTACGCTGGGTTTACCCAATTTGGAATTGGATTATTCAAAGGAGTTAGTGGGACTCTAAACGAAAATATTCAATTATTCTTACAAGAAAAACTGCAATCCCTTAATGAACCAATATGTGCTGGCAACAACGACCCAAATCATAATTGCCAGTAAATTATTAATAAAAAATTTAAAAAAAATTATTTTTCTAATTCTTCTCTTATTTTAGAAACAGCTGCTTTAAATGCTTTAGTACTTTCGCTTTCAGGATATTTCAATATAAAGGGTAAACCACTATCTCCTTGTTGACTTACCTCGATCTCAAAAGGAATTTTTCCTAAAAACTGTATGTTAAAATCTTTAGAAGCTTTTTCTGCACCACCAGGAGGGAAAAGATCAAAATATTCGTTACAGTGTGGGCATTTAAAACCAGACA
>JABXKD010000028.1 GCA_013375475.1 Promethearchaeota archaeon | reverse complement strand
ATTAAATGTTTGATTATAAATCTTATAAAGACGTTGATTTAAAAGGTAAAAAAGTGTTAATGAGAGTTGATATTAACTCTAATATTGATATTGAAAACAACAGAATTCGCGAATCACCTCGTATTCACGCTCTAATTCCCTCACTAAAAGAGCTTAAAGAGAGTGCTGTAGTAATTATGGCACATCAGTCCCGTCCTGGTGCGAAAGATTTTACTTCATTAGAATTACACGCTGAAGAAATAAGAAAACTGTTAGATCGCCCTGTTAAATACGTTGAAGATGTATTCGGAGAAAAAGCTATTAATGCAATTAAGGATCTGAAGGTAGGAGAAGTATTAGTTCTCAATAATGTACGAACTTGGGAACTTGAAAACAAGCAATTTAAAGACTTCTCTGAAGCAGCAAACTTGGAGATGATTAAAACTTTATCGCCATTATTTGACTATTTCATCGCAGATGCATTTGGAGCAGCTCATAGAGCACAACCTTCGATAATCGGTTGGCCAACTTTAGTCGCAGGACCCACAACTGTTAAAGAATTTGAATACATGAGTAAAATCTTAGAAGCCCCTGAAAAGCCAATGGTCATGCTTATTGGAGGAGCTAAAGCTCTAGATAAATTTAAAGCCATGAAATTCAATTTTGAAAACGATAAATTAGATTATGCACTCTGCTCAGGTTTAACAGCTGTATTAATCTTTGAAGCTATAGGAGTTGATACCGGAGAACCAAATCGCGGAGCAATAGCAAAAGATTTAGATAAAGCTAAAGATGACATTAAGGAAACATACGAAAAATTTAAAGACAAGATCATTTTACCTAAAGATTTAGTAATTGACGATAATGGCAATCGAAAAGCAATCAGTATAGACGAGTTAAAGGAATACAACGCTGTAACTGGAGATATCGGTCCTAAAACAACTGAGGAATTCAAAGAAATCATTATGAACGCAAAAACAATTATTGCTAACGGCCCTCCTGGAATCTTTGAAAAGGAGGTCTTCCGCAAGGGAACTTTTGATATGGCTGAAGCGATGGCTGCAGCTACTAAAAATAGAGGTGCCCTTTCAGTCATTGGCGGTGGAGAAATGGGAACTGCAGCAGAGATGTCGGGATATGCTCAAGATGTATCCTTCATTTCCACTGGAGGAGGTGCTATGCTAGAAATATTATCAGGAAAAGATGTGCCTATGGTACGCGCCTTAAGAGAAAAAAAACCTTAAAAAGATCTTTTTATTTTTTTATTTTTTTTATGATTCAAAACTCACATTTTGGTATATTTTTTTCCACTTTCTTTATTACAAACCATTAGTTGCGAGAAGTGTAGAGGTCCCACTCATAAATGTTGGTCAGATGATTGCAAAATGAGATCTTGCGCTTCGGAAAGGAATGTCGCATATTGTTTTGAATGTCCAGATTTCATTTGCGATATTTTAGATAAATTTGCTAACAACGGGCACGATCATCATAAACGAACAGTAGAGAACATGAAAAAAATGAAAGAATATGGTGTAAAGAAATGGATATCTTTCCAAAAAGAACCACAATTTTGTCCTTAATTGATTGCATCTTATTTGAATATCTCTAATTTTAAGATAATATTTATTAGGACAGAGACCTAAAATTATAATTAAATCATAAATCAATAGCAGAACAAGAATGTCTCCAAAGATTAGTAAAAAATTACTTATCCTTATAATTTTAGTACCTACTATTGCTAGTGCAGGTATTATAACATTTTTTATCGTAATCAATCTTCAAAACGAGAGTTTAGAATCAAAAATTCAGAGCTGGATGACCAACGCTCAAATTCCTTCCTTAGGAGCTTGTATCGTTATTAATGATAGCGTTACTTGGGCTCAAGGGTTTGGTGACCAACCAGATTTAAACACAGTATATATGATTGGTTCAATTACTAAATCTTTTACTGCAACCGCAATACTACAACTTTATGAAAACGGTTCACTTGATTTGAACGATAATATCGACGATTATCTCCCTTTCAATGTGAGGCATCCAGATTATCCTGGTTGGGATGTTACAATTGAAATGGTCCTTACACACACAGCAGGCTTGCCAGGTAACCTTTTTTGGTCTCTTGAATATTATCTTGACAACAAAACGATTACTTGGATCAACGAAAATTTAGAATGGGATATTATAATATGGGAGGATCGACCTACTTTAGAGCAATTCTTAAATGAAAGCCTTAACCCAATAGGCGAATACTATAACGATCATAATTGGCAATCACGACCAGGGTCAACTTTCCTTTATTCTAATGCAGGGTATCAATTACTTGGGTATTTAGTTGAGGAAATAACAAATCAAAGTATAATGGATTATGTTCAAGAAAACATTTTTGATCCGCTTAATATGAACAGAAGTAGCTATTATTACGAAGATTTTCTCAGTAGCAACGCTATTCCGTACGAGTGGAATAATTCACTCATCGAATTACCTCTTTATAATATCAATGTTACTGGAGCTGGTGCAATACGAAGCACCATACCAGATATGGCAAAATATTTAACAATGTTTATGAACAACGGAAAGTGTAAAGGGATTCAAATTTTAAAACCAGAATCTATTGGATTAATGCACTCTAACCACGAACCCTTAACAGGAACTTCAACGGAAGGATTTGATATTGAGGGTTATGGTTATGGATGGTTTCTCTACGGAGGAGGATATAAAGGTCATGGTGGAGCAACTCCGGGTTTCAGTTCAAATATGTTTTTTAAAAATTCATCAGGACACACAGTTGGCGTATTTGTAACGTTTAATCGAGGTTCAGCTCTTTTATTGGACGAATCACTACTCAATATTTACATACCAGAAATTAACAAGATACTCTTAGAGGAATCAGAGTTATTATTTCAGCAAGCCCTTTCTAGTTAGAAAAATACTTTCTTTTAAATTTTTTAAAAACAAATTTTTTTGAGAAGAAAATAAACAGTTATGATCTTCCACGATAAAACTAATAAAATATTTATTTTTTAATAATATAAATTATTTATCTCAAGTTTTAGTATTTTAAACTAAAATTAGGGAATAAATTTTTTGGGCCCGTGGTCTAGCCTGGTATGACGTCTCCTTGACGTGGAGAAGGTCGTGCGTTCAATTCGCGCCGGGCCCACCAAATTACAAAATACACGGATTATAATGCCGATAAGATTTCGATGGACCTCAAAGGAATATTTACCGATCGCTTTAATGCTATTTGGAGTTTGTGGATTGTTTCAAACGCTTTTTGTATTCATAGCTCAATATTTTTTAGGAGTAGGTAATTACATTGTCGTAATTTTGATCCCTGTTGGAGCAACAATTGCCTTATTTTTTGGTGTTGTACTTATTTTTGAATCTTTTGTACAAGTCGAGAAAAGAAAAAAGCTGAGAACTCAATTTCAAAAATCAAGACAAACAGGTTCAAAATTAAGAAATTTCTTACAATTTCCAGTTGTACGACCAGTAGTTATCGTTTTTCCCATATTTACTGCAGCATTTTTTACCGCATATGGTATATGTATAACTTTTTTAGATAATGTCATAGCTTTTTTGATAGCTGAGAATGTGGCAACTTTGATTTCTCTTCTGGTAGCTAACTTTATTGAGAAAAAATATGCAAAAATCCAAAAATTCTAAGATATTTTTAACTTAATTCTACACATAGATGTATAAGTCTTAGTTATTATTATTATTTAATCACTCGATTAAAATTTAAATAATACCGTGATTAAGAAATTATTATAGTTTACAGATATAGATATTTGTCACCCAAAAAATTCTAGTTACCTATTTTGGATATGAAAAAGCTCGAAGTGCGATGTCCTTCTTGTTCAAGTAGAGGATATATTGAGGTTTCGGAAGAGGACGTACAAAAAGCAGCTAGAGGTGTGTTTGCAGTTAATATTCTGGAGGGAGTCGCTTGCGAACATTCTTTCGTTGCATATATAGATAAAAATCTTGCCGTAAGGGACACCTTTATAGCAGATTTTCAATTAGAACTTCCAGATATTGTTCCCGAACAAATTATTACACCGGATGTATCTGAGCAATTGGAATCAATTGATGTTGGTCTTATAAAACTTAATTTAACGGCTTCTTTACTTACTCACGTAATTAGAGCAATTTTGTATAAGAAAAAGATTAATTTAATTTTTGATCAGTCGTATATGGTTGATCAAGTTTACAGATTTATCGAATATATAACGCTTAATTCTTTTGAAACTGAAATTCTTGTAATTTCTGGCGAACAATACGACATGAAAAATTTTAAAGATACAATCATATTACAGGGTAATCGTATTATTAAAGACAGCGATAATATCCTTAATCCAAAAACATTAGGTATCGAAAGATCCTTAGTTCGGAAATTTTTAGGAGAATACGAACCAAAACCTAGCTTAATTTACTTACAAAATGGGCTTCAAAAAGCATATGATTTATCGCGAACGATTGTAGATATAGTTAATAATTTAAAGAAGAAGGAAAAAATCTATTCTAAGAATGTTATTGAAGTTATAGCAGCTAATCACTATGTAAACATCCAGTTACCATACCTCGATTTCCTTTATACTATCGTTGAGAATTATTTCGGAGTAGAAGTTCCTAAATCTTCAAATATTTCTGATTTTCTAAGTACGTTATAATAAAAAAAAACTCTTTACTTAGAGATTTTAGCTAAATAATCGCCACTCTCTTCTCTACGAAGTATTTTACATTTCCAACCTGTATCTTCAGCAATACTGTGAAGTGTATCAGGATCTAAATGCAAAAGTTTAAAGGGTTCGCTGTATTGCCCATTATACTCCAGCTGTAATCCAACGACTCCAATATACCTTCCTAATGTTTTATTTCTTTCCTGGTATGCGAGATGATCTGGTTCTGAAGATACTCTTACGTCGAGGGAGTCTAAAAGAATCATCCCTTTTGAACTTAATAGATTCTCGCAATGATTAAAGAATTTTGCTATACTAGCTAAATCTTCTACAAATCCAATCACTCGGCCCATAAGTAATATTGTGTCAAAGTTTTCTTTTTGAATTCCATATATATCGCTACATAGAACATTTAATACACCTCTTTTTTCCATAATTTCACAAGCTTCTTTTGAAATGTCCATAGCATATACTTCAAGTCCTTTTTCTTGGAGTTGCAAACTATGTGGTCCCACGCCTGCACCTAAATCTAAAACTTTCCCGAAACACATTTCTAATGCCTGTTTTTCTAAGTCTGAAAAATCCTCAGGTTTCCGAAAGCAATGATCAACATGGTAATCACGGATTGTTCCATCATCTCGATGAAATATGATTTTTGCAGATTTATTTCCTTCCCAATAAGCGTTAAGTGCTAAACCAAACGGTTCCATCGCTTTTTGCATTAAAAGTCACCCTATAGAGATTATACTTAACATTTGGTTGGATTTTATTTATTTTTTTTCATTTCTTTACAAATATAGATCTTAGATCTTCAAATATTTCCGATTTTCTAAGTACATTATAATTTAGATATTTTTGCCAAATAATCTCCATCGTTTTCCTTATGTAGTATTTGACATTTCCAATCTAATTCCGTAGCAATATTTCTAAGAGTATCAGGATCTATATGCAAGAGTTTAAATGGTTGCCCATGTTGACCTTTATATTCCATCTGTAATCTCACTTCACCAAAATATCTTCCCATTTCTCTACTTCTTTCTTGGTACGCGAGATGCTCTGGTACAGAAGTTGTTCTCACATCTAGCGAGTCAAGAAGTATTATTCCTTTGGAGTTTAATAATTTTTCACAGTGATTGAGGAATTTTTCCATGCCTGCTAAATCTTCGACAAATCCAATTGCTCGTCCCATAAGTAATATTGTATCAAAATTTTCTGTTCGTAAACTGTATAAATCTGAACACATCACATGTTTTACAGCCCTTTTCTTCATAATTCTGCAGGCTTCTTCTGAAACATCAAGAGCATAAACTTCAAGTCCATTTTTTTGAAGTTGTAAACTATGAGGTCCAACTCCGGCACCAATATCTAAAACTCTACCGATACATAATTCTACCGCAATTTTTTCTATTTCTGAAAAATCATCAGGTTTTCGAAAGCAATGCTCTACGAAATAATCGTCGACTACCCCATCGTCCCTATGAAAAACTACCTTCGCGTATTGATTTCCTTCCCAATAGTCTTTAAGTGCCAGACCAAACGGTTCCATAGCTTTTAGGATAAAAATCACCCTTAATGATTATAATAGATAATTGATTAGAAGGTATTTATGTTCTTTTTTCTTTTTATATTGATGGTCAAGTTTTTTATGTACTTTCTTGATAATCAAGTCTAACAAGGATATGTTAAGAGGTGTCATGGTTCTAGAACCTTTAAATAACTTATTTCTTAATGAATATTACTTTTCAAGTTTTATAAAAAAGGCAAAATCAAATGACTAATTCTGTAAAGTGGAATATTATTAAATTAACGCTAATTACCATTGGGGCAATACTTATAGGATTAATTGTGATCTTTTCATTTAGTCTTCATATTCCAGGTGACCCCGTTTTAGCTTATTTACCTGAAGGACCTATCAACTGGACAGTATATGAACAAACAAAACAACAATTAGGATTAAACGACCCTATTTTTATGCGATTCATCAGGTACGTTGCCGAATTGTTTACAGGAAATTTAGGGAGATCATTTTCAATTGCTCGAACCCAACCGGTATTTGAACTTCTTGTTGAAAGAATACCAATTAGTATCGGATTCCCTCTGTTACCACTTTTCTTAGGGTTAACCGCTGGCATATTCCTTGGTATTCTGTCAATAAAAATTAGAAAAAGATTTGTAAAAATCTTGATCCAAATTTTTGTTGTTTTAGGTATTTCATTGCCAATGCTTTTTATTGGTTTTTGGTTTCAATACACTTTAGCTTTTCAGATGGGACTATTTCCAACAATAGGAGGTCTATTCTTACCCTCGTGTATCTTGTTTATTTTAACATTATTCCTCACTACGCGACAAGTACGATCTAATTATTTGAAGTTACCAGAAGAAAGAAGTATTTGGTCAAATAGTATTCATACTTTATTTAATATTAGCATATTAATTCCAAGTATCGTTATACTAGAAGTTATTTTTGATATAACAGGAATCCTTAAATTGTTATTAAACGCACTTAGGTTTGCAGATTATTGGGTAATAAGGTCGGGTATATCTGTACTAGTTTTACTTATTATATTTATCTTATTTCTTTCAAACTTAGCCTACACAATCTATAACCTCATTCTAGAAAAAGGCAAATCAAGGGCATTCACTAACTTTTTTGGGAGATCTGAACAAATCGCGGAAGAAAGTGCTCGTTATTCTCTCAATTCAGGACAAAAATTCACAGAATTTACGATTTATCGCTTGAAATCTCCATTAACGATATTAGGATTAGTAATTGTATTTTTCATAACTGTAATTACTGTTTTTCCACAATTATTCACACCATTATCTGCGCAAGAAGCATTAGGAATATACCCTGATGCTTTCGAACCACCATCTCCGTCTCATCCGTTAGGAACCACTATATTTGGTCGTGATGTCCTAGCTTTATTAGTATATGGTGTCTCAACTTCATTCAGAGTAAGTCTTTTCACTGTTTGTATCGGTCTAGGGATTGGAACATTATTGGGTTATTTATCGAAGGTACATAGGATTGTGAAAGAGATAATATTAGGATTAATGGTGATTCTTTTTATAATTCCAAGTTTTCTCATGGTTCTATTAAGTTTTGGGATATTTGGTTTTGGAGAAGTGGGACTATTTGGTGTGTTGTCAGCTTATGTGATACCAGGAATTGCCCTCGTTATAAGCAAGGGAGATTATAGTTTAAAAAGGACAGTTAAGAAGTTGATTACGTATATTCCTTTATTTCTAGGAGTTAATATATTGATCTTTGAAGCAGTTGGTTTTCTGCTATTTGGCCATTTTACTGAGTTTCAATTAGCTGCTGACATAGATAATGCGAGAATTCAATTATTCCCTGCACCGTGGGCGACTCTATGGCCAGGAATGGGAATCTTTATCTTAGTGTTAGGATTTTTTGCGCTACATTATGGCTTAAAAGAACCAATACCAATAGCGGGAAGATTATAATAAGTTTTTAAAAAAAAATTTATTACTTAAGATCGTGAAATCCACCTTTCACGAACTTAAACCTAAAACCACTAAAAACTATTTATATGGCTTTCTACAGCGTATAATCAAAAAATAAGGTATAATCCTGCTACCATACTCACCGGGATATTTTTTTACCACTGCATCGTCAGGAAAGGGTTCACAAAATTCCTCCAAAACAAAACCTTGCGCTAATAACATATTGAGCCAATCTGATAGAATCCTTCTGAACCGGGGAATCTTAAACTTTCTCATTTTTTCTGTCATTTCTTTTGGAGCAGCTCCAAATATCCACTCTTCAATTTCACCCTCAAATTGTTTAAAGTAGTCTGATACGATAAAACCAGTTCTCTTTCCTTCGTCATTTCTAACCCAACTTAAGGCTGTCATCTTAAAACACGGATGGTTAATTGAAAATTGAAAGAAACCGTTAGGTTTTATGACTCTAAAGGCCTGAGATAATGCCTTTTCAGTGTCCGCAATATCCATTAAACTCATTGTAGCTATAGCAAAATCAAAAGATTCGTCTGGGAATGGAAGCTCTATAGCACTGGCAACCTGATATTTAATTCCTAAAGGTTCTTGCTTTTCACTTTCTTTTGCTGAAGTAATAAATACTTCCGAAATATCGATAGCTGTTATTTTAGCTCCTTTTTTTGCCGCAATTCTCGTATTATACCCCTCCCCGCATCCAATATCTAAACCTTTTAAATTTACTATGTCTGGGAGCATTTTAAAAAAAGCTGGAGAGTTGATTAAGTCTCGACATTTATCATATCCTAATCGAGCAAGTTTAATCCAATTCTCTGCATTTTCATCCCAATATTTACCAACTTCTTTATCATCCATTTAGTATTACCTTATCTTCTCGTATATTTCATTTGATGATTATAATTTTTTCATAAGAGTTTTAGAAATAATGAAAAAATGCGCCGCCCGGGAATTGAACCCGGGTCGCCAAGTCATTGCGAGAGTTTATGGGTAAAACTCTCTTGGCAACCTGGCATACTGACCATTATACTCGGCGGAATAAGAATCAACCGACCTATACTAGCAGCGCAGCTCTATAAGAGTCTAATTTTATAATATTTAAGTATATTTAGAAATTAAAAATTAATTATTTTGTATAGCAATCTAGATGTAAAAAAATTTTCGAATTTTATTTAATTTTTAATTCGAAGTTCACTTCCGCCTTAGAAGTTATACCTAATTTTCCTGCTATATTTCTTATGAATTTCACTCTATGTTCTTTTAAGCGATCTGAGATAAGTAATGCCGGGATTAATGGGAAAATGATTATCAAAGGAAAAGGTACAAATACAATCAATAACATAACAAATACGGGTATAGAAAGATCATTTGCAAGCTGTGGAATAAACAAACTCATAAAATCTTAGCCTGTCAAGTATAAAATTGGTTTAGAATACTTAAATTTTAAAATATTACTAACAGCTCTCGAATTGTGCTTAAACAATTTTAGAGATTATTTGCTTTATGGAGTTACTAGTGATAAAGTCTTCTAATTCTTTTAAACTGTTAGGTAACCCCTCCCTTACTCCAATTTCTTTACTTTCTAAGTAAGACATAGCTGTAGCCATCTTGGAAGATTTTTCTAGACTGAATCCATTTAATTGGGAGATTAAAAGACCGCTAAGAAATGCATCTCCTGCGCCGGTAGTGTCTTCAACGGGTCCTTCGTAAATTGAACTATTAACTATGGTTTGACCATCTGATATTATGGAACCGTTCGGTCCATCAGTAATTGATATTAATTTTACGCCCATATCTAAAAATTTATGAATCATTGGAACTGTATCTGTCTCTTCAGTAAATTCTCGGGCTTCTTCTTTGTTTAATGACACAACATCTGAGTTTGAGATTAACGTTTTAGCCCAATTTGGACTATTTTTAATGATCGACATACTTGGAGCTGCGAACACTTTTCCTTTGTTTTCTAACGTGAAATTTAGAGCTTTTTCTATCGCTCTACAACCACTATCAGTAGTTAAAGAAGTCCAAGCAAATGCTTTAATATCTTGAAAAAATTTTTCTTTAACATGCTCAGGTTTAAGCAAGTTATTTGCTCCCTTGTACGCCAAAATACTTCTGTCTTTTCCCCATTCCGTTTTTAAAATCACCGAAAAAGCTGTACTATCTTCTTCGGTCTGAATGACATTTGAAAGATCGACGCCCCTCTTTTTCATATCGTCTAAACAAATACTTGCTGAGAAATCTTTACCTATTATTCCAATATATGCACTTTTTAAATCTAGCATCGCACAATTTGATGCAATATTAGCAGCAGAACCACCAGGTACAAATAAAACTCTCTCTACATTCAATTTGCGGCTGTATTCTATTGCTGTATATTTTTTTATCTGTTCCTTATCCAATAATTCAAATCTAAGGATATCTTTAACTTGTAGCATACAATCGAGCGTGCAACTTCCAATCGCAATTACTTCTGGATTCATATGTGACACTTTTAAAACTTAAGGTTAAGAATATTATAAAAATAGTATTTAAACTTAAATAATTTTGCTTGATAAGGAGTAAGAGAAACTTAAAAACAAAAGGAAACCTAATCTCTCGACTTCAGTTTATTTAATTCATCTTCCAATTCTTTTACTTTTCCATCCGGATCTATAGAGGGTAAAGCTCCACCTACTTCAACTTGTATTTCTGCGTCGATCTCACCTAATATCTCTTTAACTTGATTGTCAGTGACAGCAGTATCCAAAGTCATAGTGTCTATTCCATCTGATGTGATCTCTTGAGTTACTTCGAAATCCTCCATATCAATACCGATTTCTGTCATTAATTCTGTAAGTTCAGGTACAGAGAATTGAGTTTTTAACATTCCTAAGCTCATGGCAATGCCTTTCATAATATCGGCTATATCTTTAACTGCGTTAGCTTGCTCTAATTTAAACACCATACCTTCTAAATTCGTTCTAAAGTGGTCAATTGCTCTAGCTTGTTTTTTAACTTGAAGATAATTGCGTGCATGAAATTCGGATCCATCCATATCACCAGCCTTCCTAAGTCGTACAGCTTTATCTCTTGCTTGTTTAGCAGTCATCTCCATTCTCTTTGTGTTTCTCATAAGCCTTTTATTAAAAACCTTAAGCTTAACTGTTGCTGAACGAACAGTATCTTTTTTCTTGCCTCCTGAGAGCCAGTTACTCATATCCTTGAGAAAACCCATCTTATTTCATCAATTATTATTTATTTTATATAATATAAGAAAAATCAAGATTATATAATTCTTTGTTGTAGACCAATTTTTACATACTTTTTTAAAAAGGAAATTTGATATTCATGGAAGAATTAATTAATAAATTAAACAATGAACTAGCTTACCTATAAATATTAAGAATATTTTAAGATAAATAAGATAAATAATTACTTTTAAAAGGTTATCACTGTTGAGTAGTGTTGATAGTAAGCTTTACCTATATGCCGTTCAAGAAGCGCAAGCAGCTGTAGAATTGGATGAAAAGGGGCATTATAGACAAGCTCTAAATAAATATCAAAGAGCTGCAGAGATTTTAATACAATTCGTAAAATATAATAAAAATCCGATAATGGTAAGAAAATGTCACGATCAAATAGAGCAATACCTAGAGCGTGCTAACGTACTTAAAGTCCATTTAAGCGGTCCCAAGGTTAGGAGAGGAAGACCTTCTAGTAGACCAAGTGAGCCTAAAGAAGGCGAACCAAAAGCAGAAGAGGGAGAATATTCCGCTGAAGAACAAGAAATAATTGACTCAATATCAGGAACGATATTAACTGAATCTCCTGATGTAAAATGGACCGATATCGCGGGTTTGGAAGGAAGTAAACAAGCTTTAAGAGAAGCAATAGTTTTGCCTATAATGAAACCTAATTTATTTACGGGAGCAAGAAAACCGTGGTCAGGCATATTGTTATTTGGACCTCCTGGATGTGGGAAAACTCTGCTTGCCAGAGCTGCTGCTACTGAATGTCAAGCTACATTTTTTAGCGTCTCCTCAGCAGATTTATTAAGTAAATGGTTAGGAGAAAGTGAGAAGTTAATTAGTTCTCTATTCAAGGTTGCTAAAATAAAAGCACCAAGTTTAATTTTCATGGACGAGATCGATTCAGTAGCGACTAAAAGAGGTGAAGGCCACGAAGGTGGAGGTGAAAGAAGGGTAAAAACTCAACTCTTAAGCGAAATTCAAGGAATTAAATCGGGTTCTAAGAAACCTTTGTTAGTATTAGGGGCAACCAATCGACCCTGGGATATTGATACAGCTATGCTTAGCAGGTTTGAGAAAAAAGTGTATGTTCCACTTCCAGATTTAACGGCTAGAGTTGGAATTTTTAAAATCCACACCGCAGGTATTAATATGGCGCTAACTGAGGAAGATTTTATAGAATTAGGAGTTAGAGCGGAAGGATATTCTGGAAGAGATATCTCTAATGTGTGTCGAGAAGTCATAATGATCCCCATAAGGGAATTAGATATGGCAGGGCTTCTGGAAAACTCTGATCAAGAAGTTATTGTAAGGGATATTAATTTACAAGATTTTACGAAGACTTTGAAGAAAGTAAAACCCATGACTACTGATTCGGCACTAGATCAATACGAACAATGGGCAAGAGAATTCGGAGAGTATTAAAAACAACCAAGGATGTAGGATATGGAACGCCAAAAAGAGAAACCCGACGAAGCTGTTAAAGAAGTTAAGGAAGTTAAAGAAAAACCAGAAAGAGAATTAGATGGATTAAGGAAAGAATTAGCTCGTTTAAAAGAACTTAAGAGATATAGGGAATTAAAAGAGATTGAAACAAAATCGGAAGAATTGGTGCCAGAAACTAGCACTGAAGGGCTTCCAAGTGAAGAAATTGAAGCTCGCCTTAATAAGATCGAAGATTTCCTAACATCAAAAATGGGAGAGATCGATCACAAAGCCTACGAACAAAACGCTGCTCAAATAGAAAAAGAACTACGAGAACTTGAATTAGAAATTGTAAAGGAAAGAGGAGCAGTAACTAAAGAAGTTTCAACTTATGAAATGATACTCAACGATTACCCGTGGCTTGAAGAAAAAAGGTATATCTTCATGTATTCTCTTCCAAATAAAAAAACGGACTTGAAAGATTACGAGTCTTGGAAACAAGAATGGTCGAAAGTTCTTTTTGATTACGCCCGTTATGCAATTCTTCATATACTATATCTTAGGAAGACAGAATCTGAGAAACCTTTCTCCAACTTTGAAGACCGCAAAAAAGCTTTGGAAGAAATTGCAGAAGAATTAGTCAATAAGGAACAAGCTGAATGGCTTTCTAAAAGTAAAGAGAAATTGAGAGTATATTGGAAAAGCTTAGATAACTGGGCGGAAGAAATCTACGAATGGGCCATGGAAATTTCTCCATTAGAACCAATTTTAGTATTCGAAATAAGAGAATCCAACAAAGAATTTAGTAAACTTCCCAGTGAAGATATTGTCAAAATTTTTAAAATGTTAGAAAAAGAAAAGAGGGGGAAGATTATTGAATTAGATGATGGGCAAATATCTTTTAAGATCAAAATTGAGTAATTCAATTATAAAGAAGGGAAATACCATTGCTTCCCCTTTAAGAGAGATTCTCTTAACTTTGCTACTCCAGTTTTTTCTAGTGATTTTAAAGTCTCTAATGCGCGATCTTGAGACCAGTTTAACGCGATGCATACATCTTCAACAGAAATAAAGCCTTTTTCTCTGGCAACTCCGACAACCTTTACTTGATCGCCTGTGTATTGAACTGGAAAGAATCTAACCATAACGATGCCAGAGTCTAATTCCTGTAAATCGTCTATCACATGATTTTTATTAAGCATCTTCAAAGCCTTGTGTAGATCTTTTAACTCTAATATTCCTTTTAAAATACCTGTGTTAACGAGATCATAAACTTTAGAAATAGGTAATAGTCCAACTCCAATTTCTTCTTTTTGCAACAAGATTCTCTGGTAAGCTAGCATACCTAAACTTTCAATGTCAATTTTTGAAAATTTCTTTAAGACATCGTTTTCTGTGATTTGCTCTGTAATTATTTTGGATGAGGGAATATTAAACTTCTTCTGTAAAGCTTTAACTTCTTCCTTCAATTCTGGAGTTAAAGCTAAAATAACTCCGTGGTTCTTTGCTAAATCTGTAAGCCTTTCTTTTGTGAAGTTTTCTGTTGATGCTTTTGCTTCTATATCTTTAATTTTTAGCTCCGCTGCCTTCTTCTTCATGGCTTCTCTTAGATCAATTTCATCTTCAATTTTCCGAATACCCATTTTTCGATAACACTATTTTTTAATAACTTTATTGATTAATAATAATAAATCTTCTTAACTCTTTTTATTTTAACGAATAATGACAAATACACGAATTTTTAGACAGATTAATTCTATTGAAACATCAATAATTGCCACTACTTTTAATAATATATCTCCTGAATTATCACATACTTTAGAGAACATGAAGAATTTGCTCTATATCTTAATCAATAATTCAACTACCCAAAAAGACTATCCTTCCATTTACTTAATTACAGATCAACAACAGAAATTACTTAATGAGACTATTATTATAAATCTAATTTACTCTGCGGGTTTATATTTTGGTTTCCTGAAAAAGGGAATCTTTTATTTTAGCATAGAGGGCGTGGAGTATTTATGTAAAAATGGCATCTTTACCGATTTTAAACAGCTTCATCTTACTAAAGGTGGAGAGAAAGCATTTCTTTATGGAAATAATGTCCTAAAGAAGATGGTCAGAAAAAGCCCAAATAATCTAAAAGAAAAAGATTTCTTATTGATCTTGAATAGAATTGATGAGATCGTTGGATTAGGTATTTCACAAGTCAATAATGAAACAATTTTAAATATTAAGCCTAACGATGTATTTGCTATAAATATTAGCGATAAAGGGCAATATTTAAGAAAGAAACAATGAAGTAAAACTTAATCTAGCTTTGGTACGCTACACATTAAAGTTTATACTATTGAAGCTTCTTAATCATACAGATATAAAAACCAATCGTATCGTGAAGATGAGGATAGAGTCTCTGAGAATATTTTAAATCTTCCCTAAGCGATTTGCCGTATACTTCCGTAAGCCCATTTTCACCGTAAGTGTGTTGAAGCTGACCAATTTCATAGCCGGATAATGAGTTAAGAACTTCATTTATTACAATTTCGTTCTCTTCAGGAGCGATCGAACAAGTGCTATATAATAAGTTTCCACCAGGTTTTAAAGAATTCAAACCAGATTCAAGCAAATTTTTTTGAATAATACTCATTTTATTAATATCTTTCATTTGCTTACTCTTTTTTCTAGAAGGATCTTGTCTGATTAGTCCTTCGCCAGTACAAGGTGCGTCTAATAATATTTTATCTGCTTTGATTTTAATTTTTGGTAAATTTACAGCGTCATCGTTTATAATAATTGAATTAATAATCCCCATTCTTAAGAGATTAGTTTCTAATGCGGCTATTCTTTTTTGATTTCTTTCAATTAAGATTAAATTCCCTTCATTATTCAATATCTGAGCTAAGTGTGTTGCCTTTCCACCCGGAGCTGCACACATGTCAATCACAATATCACCTGGGATTGGGTTGAGGATTAAAGCAGGTAACATTGGAGCAATACTCTGTAAATAATAATATCCTTGGAGATATTCGTGAGTTGATCCCAAATTGAAAGGAGGGTTCCTAATTTTAAATCCGTAAGGTATCCAATCAATTGGTTCTAATTTAAATCCTTTGCTTTCTAGTCTATCTTTTAAAATTTCTTTTTCTATTTTAATCGTATTGACTCTAATAGAAGGTGTTAATGATTTTTCGTTTGCATCTAGTAATTGTTTGGTTTGGTTTTCCCCTAAGAATTGAAAATACCTTTCTATCATATAAGGGAGATATCCGAATTGTTCTGCGAGTTTTTGGATAGATTTAGAATTCTGAGATATAAAAAATCAACTCTAAGTGAAACTATTATTACATAATAACTATTAATTTAATATATTTCTTATCAATAGAAAAAAGAGCAGCATCATGATTGAAGTTGAGATTAAAGTTAAAATCTCCGATCCGAATCTTATGAGGAAAAAGTTTAAAGAAAACAATGGGATTTATAAACTTTCGCTGGATCACGAGGATACTTATTTTAATATGCCTGAAGGATTAAGAGATTTTAAACAAACGGACGAAGCATTAAGATTAAGAAAATCTGTTGGATTTTTAAAAGACAATACATCAAAACCTCATAAAACTAACTATTATATAACATATAAAGGTAAAAAAATTGATAAAACAACAAAAACAAGAGAAGAAATCGAAATAAAAATAAGTGAAATTGAAGATATGAAAAACCTTCTTAAATTCTTAGGGTTTCGAGACATTTTCACAGTTGTTAAAAAAAGAGAGTTATATGATTTTATGTTTGATGGGGCGAGAATAGAAGCGTTAATCGATTACATTCCTATTTTAGAACAGCATTTTATTGAAGTAGAATTAATGACAGAATCAGTAGATGATGTGGAGAAGAGTAAAAAGATATTATTCCAATTTTTAGCTAAATTTGGGATTAAAAAAGAAGAATCAATTAAAAAGTCTTATTTAGAGTTGATTTCTGATAAATTAAAAGGCTTATAATCTATAAAAAAATAAAGAATTTTAATGATAAGTAGATAATCTACTTAATTAATAGTTTATCGAGTTTTGCAATTTCATTTTCTAATTTCCTTCGATATAACTTCAAGTCATAGTTCTCATACACTTTTCTTATTGATTCTTTCTGTATGGATTGCGATTTTTTCGATATTTCGTGAATGATTGTCAAAAACTCATAATATCCAAAGTTAATCTCAGCTAATTCATTCATAATCTTTCAATTCTTCATTTTAATTTATTTTCATTTTCTTATAATTACAATATAGGAATCTATAATTAAAAATAATCGGGAGTCCAGTGTTTAGGAGTTCAATATTCCAAGGGATTATAAACAATGTGATTCTGTAGAACTTTAGATGGATTAATGGGCAGACAATCCCACTTTTCAAGAGCTCTATATCCTCAGATTTTCATTTTTTCTTAACTTTTTCCTAAGTTAAGGATGAAAGTAACCAAATGAATAAATATATAAAGAGAATATAATCTTAAAAACAATTAACTGGAGTGCTTTTTCGATTATAAATAGTTTTATACAGATTATTTTTTTAATTCATTATAGTTCCCATCTAATATTTGGGAAATGTATCTCCTTTCTTTTATTATCCACATAATTTTATGACCCTCTCGAGCTTTCTTACCCCATTCTGATTTTTTGTTTCTATTCTGTTCTATAAAGCGATATCCAAAAAAATCTACATACTTAATTCCACTTGAAAATTTTTTAATGGGATATTCGATCTCATCAATTTCAACATTTTTTTCTCCCTGAAATATGGCGTTATAAATTATCAAGCCTTTTTCTTCTAAATTTTCCATGTTTATACTCCAAATATAATTCTATCTATTTTCTTCCATATTACTTTTTAATAAAGAAATTCAAGATTTATTAATTCTTTCATCGACTCAGGCAAAATTTCTATTTTGTTATGCCTAAGGTCGAGCAATTTTAACCTTTTTAGCCTTTCAATAGTTTCCGGAATAAATTGAATGTTTTGATCGATCAGAGTTAATTCTTCAAGAAATTCTAAACTACAAAGTACTTCTGGAAATACGCCAATTCGAGACTCTGTTGATATATAGAGAATTTTGGTGATATAACCGTCGTTATTTACTTCATAACGTACAGTTCCTTTAGGACCAAAAGTTTTATCTCGTTGCATTTTCTTACATGCACGACCGGTTACAATCTCTAATAAACCCAAAGTATGAGCTTCTGATTTCAGAACACCGCTATTTACATACTTATCAACATATTTATTCTTATTTGCAATCTCTATAACCCATCTAGGTAAATTGTGGAATTGATTGTTACTCAATATTAGATTCTTAAGTGATAATAGATTTGGGCAAGTATTTGGAATATCCTTTAGGTTACAATAAGATATTTCCAAGGATTCTAACTTTGTAAGATTACAAATAGAATCAGGAATCTCAACAAGATCAATGAGAGCTAAGTTCAAAATGTATCCATTTTTTGATGTTTGAACTCGACCTAACCCTTTATACCCAAATTCAGTATTTTCTTTAATTAATAGATGTTTTGCTTCGTATAGTAATTCAAATTTGCGTGAAAAATTAGAAAACTCGGTTTTAAATTTCATATAATCCAGATAATCGATATCGAGAATAAACTTCGAATCGTTCGAGTTTAAATTATAATGATGTTCTATTTTCGTTAGAGCTTCTTCACGAATATTTTTAAATTGAGATGTGTTATAAGTTTCTAATAAGTCAATTAATTTTTTAAAGAAATATACTGAGTTCTCATTTTGAATCGCCCAAATCAAAGGAGTATTTTCCCGTTTGGGAAAGGCTTGGATTAAAGTTTTAGCAGCCTCATATCTAACAAATGGTGATTCATCAGAAATCAAGCAATATTCAATTACATCAAAAGTCTTCTTATCATCAAAAGCAATTTTTCCTATATAATCTAAAGCTGTACATCTGATTTCTTCATTATCGCTGTTGTGAATTAGTGATTCAAATAATTTTATTGCGTCCTTCTTCTCTATTTCCTTGTTGAGCACTTTAGAATATATTTTCTTAGGTGTATATTGAATACTCATTTTTATTTCATACTTTCTTTTACTACTTCGTGATGGCAAACAGTCAGAGAAATTGTTTTGGGGGCGATAATTTTGAGATTTTTTAAAACCTCTACATATGAAGCAAGGATTACTAAATTTTCGTTATTACCTTCTATTACCACATTTTCTCGAATATTGCAATTATCAGCAATAATCGCTTTTTCGATTTTAGCATTATTGGAGATATATACTCCATTATAGATTAAACAATTTGAAATGCTAGTCTTATTTTCAACTAAAACATTATCTCCAATTACTACATTAGGACCAATTTTACAATCACCGTGAATTACTACGTTTTCACCAATAACACATGGTGGATGAATTTCTGAACTCGGGTGGATATTTACAGAATGATCTACTAGATTTTTTGTGTTTCCATCTAAACTATTAATTAAATCATTCATCATAAGAATATTTGCTTGCAATAAATCGTAAGGGTTGCCAATATCTTTCCATATGCCGCTAATTGGATAATAATAGAGATTTTTCTCTTTTACTATTTTAGGAAACACTTCTCTTTCAATCGATACTTTTTTATTTGCCTCAATATAAGAAAATACTTCGGGTTCTAAAATATATACTCCCGCATTTATGGGCATAGGAACTACTTTGCCGTTTGGAGGTGAATATTCGTTTTTTTCTAAAAATTCTAATAATTGGTGAGTTTCATCGTTTACAATTAAAACACCATATCTTGAGGGATCATCTACAACTTTACCCGCAATTGTACCAATCCCTTTGTTTTTGCTGTGGAATTTAAGCATTTCTCCCATATTATAATTTAGAACTACATCACCGTTTAGCATGAAAAAGTTATCGTCTTTTAGGTAAGATTCTGCTAATTTTAAAGCCCCTGCAGTCCCTTTTGGATGTTTTTCAATCGTGTAGTAAATTTTTATTCCTAATTTCTCACCTTCTTTGAAATAACTTTTAATTACACCATCCATCACACTCACGGCTAGCACAATTTCCTTAACACCCACAGATTTCAACAGTAACATCTGCCGCTCGATAACTGGTTTATTAACGATCGGAATTAGAGTTTTAGGGATTGTACACGTTAAGGGCCTTAGCCTTGTACCCCAACCACCCGATAGTATTATTGCTTTCGTCATTTTTCTATTATCTTTATGTTTTAATGGGTTGTATACAATAATTAAAAAGCTCTTTTTTAAAAACTGTTTTGGTCAATAATATTTTCATCCAATTCAAATTCATACACTTTATCGTAATCGTTATTTCTAACATTTGTAAAAATCCAAACAAATATTACAAAAATAATATTTAACCCTGCACTAAAAATAAAAAGGGTCGTAATGCTAATCAGCTCTGCTAAGGGCCCTGATATTAACATCGCTATAGGTGAAACTAGAGTGACTATAGTAATCACATTAGACATGACTCGTCCTTGTTTATCTGGAGGAATGACGGTTTGTAGAATCGTTAAGAACATGGTATTGACAAAAGGAACGATAAATGCAAAAAGAAATCCACCAATACTAATCATAAGAAAATTAGATGGAGGCGCTAAAGCTAATATTAAGTGTCCGGCCTCACCTATCAATATTCCAGTAAAAATGATTATGGGTTTTTTATTCCAAATCTTTTTAATGACTACAATTGTTGCTCCAACAAACATCCCTGCTTGAATTGATGCAAGTACAATAGCGAGATTTTCCACACTCCCAGAATGAGTCCCTCTTACATACGGTATCATTAATGTGTTAAATGGATTTCCCAAAAAATTTAAAATGGTTGCTACAAAAAGAAGGGTTAGGAGTCCCGGGACGATTTTTATGGCTTTAAATCCTAATTTAAATTCTCTGAAATATGAACTTTTATGTTTTGGAAGAATTTTCTTCAACAGAGGAGGTATTTTTATTAATATTAGAGGAGTTATAGCAATCAAAAAAGTAAGAATATCAACCCATAATATTAGTTCGATAGGAAAAAGTAATAACAAAATACCAGCAATAATAGGACCCATCGTTTGGACCAAACCGGTAAAAAAATAGTTAATACCATTCATCCTGCTTAAATTTTTCTTTGGTATCATTAATGGTATTATTGCATTTACAACGGGCCAATGAAATGCTTGAAATACCCCTCTAAGACTATTAATACAAATAACTAGCCATACCATCCGAATATTAAAGAAAAATAGAAACACTAAACTTAATGTGGTAAGTGCTTGACAAAAATCAGAAATTCCTATTAAAATTTTTCTGTTCCATCTATCGGCAAATACGCCAACAAAAGGTCCAAGAATAAATTGTGGTAGAAAAGAGAAAAAAAAAGCTAGTGATACCACCGTCAAGCTTTCTGTCTCCTCGTAGAGCCAAAAATTTAGTACAATTTGAACAATAGATGACCCTAACAACGAAAATAATTGACCTGACCAAAAAAATATATAGCTTCTTAAAGTTTGTTTCGTAGCTGTTGATTCCATAATTCTTAACAAGCAAATAGATTGATATGATATAACCTATGAATCGGGTTAAAATCTTGATAGTGTTAAATGTTATTTGTTATTTTCTGTCAATAGAAAAATGCTCCTGGTTCAATTCCTTTTTTTTCTGCCATCTTGTAGAATAGTAATTGAAGAATAATGATTTCCATAATCGAAGCTAAGTGTGGATCTTTTATATTGTGCTTGTAAGTGATTATGTTTTGATTGTCATGTAATTCTTCTACTTCTTTGTCGAAATCTTGATTCGTAATGTGCAACATTTTCCCAAAAGCCCATTTATTTACTATATTATCTATAAATGGAACATTTAAATTAAGATTTTCTTTATCAGATGACAGAATAATAAGATTTGTTGTATCTTTTAAGCATTCTATACCTCCATGTCTAAAAGTGGATATAGAACTTGCTTCTGAGTATGATTTGACGATTTCCTTAAAATTTAATGCACCTTGATGTGCTGTAGTTAACGAAGAACCTCTTGAGAGGATTTCGAGAAAATCAATCTTATCTCCAAATGGTGTAAGGATTTCTTTCCATAGTTTATTGATCTCCTTTTGATCTTTTAGAATTCTTTCAATTTCAGTCAGTAATTCTTCTACTCTTTGATTTTCGTCTTCGCTTGTAAAAAATTCGCCAATAATAGTCTTTGCCATAACGTAGAGCAATAACAGGGTACATACATAGCTTTTTGAAGTAACTGAAACTTCCTTGTCAAAATTCATATATATTTGCAACTCTGTCATATATGCTAGATAACTATCAGCATTATTTGTCATTCCAATTGTCAAAGGTTTGTTTTCAATAGGGATTGCATTTATATCCCTTAACAATTCTCTAATTTCACCAGATTCCCCTGATTGTGAAATAATTATAATCCCAGTATCTTTAAAGCAATTTTTTTTTATCGTAGGAAAAGTGTTAAAGAGGAATTCTCCAGCTTCTCGCATTTCAACAGCAATTCCATATTGGTTTAATATATAATATGGCAAATATGAACTGATGAAACTTGAGCCCATTCCGGTAAAAACAAGTTTAGTAATTCCTCCTTTTTTTATAAAATCTCTTAATTTTAAAAATTGAGGTTTACCTTCTCCAAGGATATAATCAAATGTATCCCTTAAGGCTTGAGGTTGAGATTTGATTTCTTTAAGAAAATTATCGTTCAATTTATTCCCCTATAAAATTATTCATATTTAATAATAAAAAAAAATATAAGATAAAATTAATTTATCCAATTCAGAACTGAATTTATATTAAAGTGATAGAATTTGCTTTGTATGCACGGTCTTGATAAAATCAACTGTCCGATTTGCCGGATGGCAAAATCAACAGTCCCCCGAACCCCAATCCTTAACGATACCACCAAGAAAGTGAATTTAAGGCCTGAAAACCCTTTTTTTAAAAAACATCTTTCTAACAAAAATCTGACTGAAGATATTTTAACTAAAAGTAATAATTTTCTGCAACCATATATTATTAACCCAATACCAACACCAAGCCTTTTAAACCCAATACCTAATTTAGAGAGTAATGAACTTCTAAAGAAATTGGATGAATTAGATATTGAAAGATGGGATACTTTTGGAATTTCAAAGAAAGTCAAATTAGAAAAACCTAATTTAAAACTTGATGATGATTAGGTTTATTTAACTAATAATAGATGATTAACAGAAAGGTTTATTATCATCCATTTTAACATAAGAATTTATAGTAAGCGTTTTAAAAATAATATATAGAGATTAAATTATTTTTTGCTGAAGTCAAATTAAAAACTAACTAATCAAGTGTTAAGCGATGGAAATTAATAAAGATTTGAAGGATAGTACTCAAATTGCGTATATTTCTATGGAAATTGCTGTGGATTCAAGCATTCCAACATATAGTGGAGGTTTAGGCGTATTATCAGGCGATACTGTTAGAGCTGCGGCAGATTTAGAGCTTCCTATGGTAGGAATATGTTTGTGTTATAGTTCAGGTTATTTTTATCAGTTCTTCAATGAACTTGGAGAGCAAAAAGAAAAAGAAATTGAGTGGAACTTTTTCTACGAGTTTGAAAAAGTTGAAAAACCTATAAAGGTAAAAATTGAAGATAAAGAAGTATTAGTCTCTGCTTGGTTATACAAAGTAATAGGACAATCAGATCATATTCTTCCTATTTATCTATTGACAACAGATATTGAAGGAAATGAAGAATGGATGAAAAATATGACTGGTTCTCTTTATGATTCCACTTCTCGATGGAATAGGATCGTTCAAGAAATGATAATAGGGATAGGTGGTGTAAAGCTATTAAAATCTTTAGGGTACAATAATATCCAGACTTATCATCTCAACGAAGGACACGGCTCTTTTTCAATAGTAGAGCTCTACAATATGTTTGGAGGTGATCTTGCTAAAGTAAAGGAGAAGGTTGTATTTACCACCCATACCCCAGTCCCCGCCGGACACGATCGGTTTAATCAAGATTTAATAGATAAAGTATTTAATGATAGGTTACCTCAGGATATTAGAAAAATCGCTGATGATAAAGGCCAATTCAATATGACCCATCTAGGAATGGGGCTTTCTAGGTATAGAAACGGCGTGGCTAAGAAGCACGGGGAAATATCACAAGCTATGTTCCCTCAATATGAAGTTGACTACATTACAAATGGTATTCATTTAGGGTTTTGGGTTAGCGAACCTTTTCGCCAAATTTTTGATAGAAAGTGGCCCAATTGGAAATCAAAGCCGATAATTCTGCAAAACGCGATAGAACTAGACGATTTAGATATTTTTGATGCACATATTGAAAATAAATTCAATCTAATTAGTTACCAAAAAGGTCATAGCTGGAATTTATTGGACGAAGAATTAATTACAATAGGTTTTGCTAGACGCTTTGCCACTTACAAAAGAGCAACCTTAATATTTAAAGATATTGAGAGACTAGGTAAAATTTGCAAAGGTAGAATTCAATTTATATTTGCGGGAAAAGCACATCCCAAAGATAAAATGGGAAAGAATTTCATTAAAGAAATCTATGAAAAAGGCGAGTATCTTTACGATAATTACGGTGTTAAAGTTGTTATGATGGAAAATTATAATATGGACTTGTCTCATATGTTGGTATCTGGTTGTGACGTTTGGCTTAATACACCAGAAAGATATCGCGAAGCTAGTGGCACTAGTGGAATGAAAGCTGCTCTCAATGGCGTTTTAAACTTTAGCGTTCAAGATGGGTGGTGGTTGGAAGGATATCGCATGAATCCTTTAGCAGGATGGGCTATTGGCCCTAACGATTCAAATCCTGATGATGTTGGAGTTTCAAATGGTTGGGACATTGACTCAGATTCACTTTATGATACTTTAGAAAATCAAATTATACCAACTTATTTAAATCACGATGAGTGGTTATTCAAAAGCAAAAACGCTATCGCTCTAGCAGGTTACTTTAACACTAACAGAATGATGAAAGAATATGCGAAAAAAGCATATAAGCTCACAAAACAGAAACCTTGGAAATTTACAGACTAATCTTTTTTCAAAACATCATAAAAAATAAAGATTTCAACTATTTACCACAACTGAAAAGCTTAAAAGGCTTAATTTTAACATAATCTTCTCTATTTTTTTGTTCGAAATAATCTTTAAAGGTTTGAGTAATAATATCCTCTAAAGCATCTACTCCAGCTACCAAACCTTCCATATCTTTAGCTAATAAAAGCATATAATTAGGTCTACATTCAAGATAAAAGCATCCTGGCTTGATATTAGCATCCTTGTACGGATCTATCAATTTATTAGTATCTTTAATAACTTGATTTGTTGTAAATGCGACTATGTAAAATTTGTTTGAGAGTTCATCTTTTAAATAGGAATCTCTTATTCCAGAAGCAAGAAGTGAAATACCAGTATAATTTTTAAAAAGCATTTGTAATCGGGTTAGCTCTTTTCTGAATTTATTTTTATTGTGAAAAAAGCTAAAATCTTTCTCTAATTTTAAAGGTTCATCGTCTAGATATGTAATTTCCTTTGGATCGGATCGAAATTCATAATCTCTAATATTTTTTGACATTTTTAACTAACGCTCGTAATTGGAAAACTAAAAATCGTTTTAAGTTAAAATCTAAATAAGATAAAATAAAGAATTTTTTTTAAATTAAAAAATTCTTGATTATAGAATGTAAAGAATATTCACAATAAGATTTTTATATAAAATGAAATTAGGAACGCTTCTTTTAGCAAATAATCTAGTATTAGCGCCGATGTTGCAGGTAAGCACAAGCCCATTCCGGCGATTTTGTAGAAAGTTTGGAGAGATTGGATTAGTAAGTGTTCCAATGCTTTACACTAAGAGATTAGAAAATAGTCCCAACACAGTTTTAATGGACCTTCACAAAATTGAAGAAGAAAGGCCAATAAGTGTACAACTAATAGGATCTAATGTGAATGCCTTAAAAAGTTCAATAGATTTTCTGGAAAGTTATAAATTCGACGTGTTAGACATAAACGCCTGTTGCCCTTCTAAGAGAGCAATTAAAGCACAAGAAGGAGGATATTTACTTAAGGATTTGGATAAATTAAAGGAATTATTAGATGTTGCAGTAAAACACTCATCAAGACCAGTTTCGTTAAAAATTAGATTAGGATTCAATAATTCAAACGATATCGATAAACTAACGAACTTCATAAATAATTCAGGCATTGAATTCTTAACAGTTCATGGAAGGACAGTTAGGGATCGTTTTAAAGACTCTACATTTAACATAGATGCAATAAAAAAAATAAAATCTTTAGTAAAGATACCTGTTGTTGGAAATGGTAATATCCTTAACCCAAAAATAGCTCGGGAATTCCTAGAGTTTACAAAGGTTGATGCACTTATGATTGGAAGAGGATCGATGGGGAATCCCGAGATCTTTAACCAGATTCATCAATATCTGAAAAAAGGCTTAGAACTTATTCCTAAAAATAATGTGAAGAAAATGAAAGAACTTATTAAACTGTTTGAACACTGCGTTAACGAATATTTGGATGGAAATTTAGAAATTCCTTGTTCTACTGAAAAATATAAATTTATGGAATTAAAAAGAAATCTAATATGGCTAAGTAAAAGCATCCAAGGTTCAACCGATCTTAGGATAAAAATTTCTAAAATAAAAACATTAAAGGAATTAGAGCAGATTATTGATTCCTTGAATTAACTTTTAAGGGTCCAAATGATAAAGATTACTATATATATAAAAATAATTATTCCATTTACAAATATGATAAGATTGAGAATTTGCACGATCGTTCCGTAAGTATTAGTAGTTAACTCTTGTACGGTCCATTTAAAAGTTCCTGCATATCCAGAAACAATTACATAATAAAATATACAAAAAACTTGGATAATACCAAAAATAAATAGCTTAAAGAGTGAATTTTTTTGTTTATTGTTAAGCTTCATAATATTTTAGTTATCAGTTTTTAAATTGCTATTTAAGTTTAATTATTGTCAACCTTTATATTTTTTTAATAGTTCCTCATGTGTAAAGACCCCGTCTTCTGTAATAACGCCAGAAACTAATCTAAAAGGCGTAATATCGAACGCGTAATTTAAGCATTCAACACCATTAGGGACAATTTGTAGCTTTCCTAGTACATTACCTACTTCACTACTATCTCTTTGTTCTATAGTAACATCTTCAATGGTTTCTTGAAGAGATAGGGTAGATGTTGGAGCAGCAACATAAAATGGAATTTTATTGTCAAACGCAGCTAAGGCAACTAAATAAGTCCCAATTTTATTAAAAACTGCGTCTGAAGTTACTCGATCCGTACCAACAATAACTTTATCAATTTTCCCAAGTCGCATCAAGAGCCCTGAAGAAGTATCTGATATTACTTTTACGGGAATTTTATCGTATTGAAGTTCGTACGCTGTTAGCCTTGCTCCTTGTAATCTTGGTCTTGTTTCGTCTGCGATAACATTAACATTTTTTCCCATTTCGATAGCGGCTCTAATTGGCGCTAGAGCTGTGCCATACTGAACTGTAGCCAAGGATCCCGCGTTACAGTGTGTCAGAACCGTATCTCCGTCTTCTAACAGAACAGCACCATTTTTACCGATGTTTTTATTTACATTAATATCTTCTTGCGCCATCAATTTGGCTTCTTCAATAACAAGTTCGGATATATTTAAAGGATTGTCGGGAAAAGAATTTATAACCTTTAAAATTCTATTTACTGCCCAAAAAAGGTTAGATGCTGTAGGTCTTGTACTGCGTATTACATCAGCAGCATTTTCCATTTTTTTTAAGAAGTTTTCCTTTGGAAGATCTTTATATTCTATTGTTGCTAACGCCATACCCATTGCTGCAGCTACACCAATAGCAGGAGCTCCCCTAATATTCATCACCTTGATTGAATTTGCAACGCCTCTAAAATCATCGAACTCTAAGAACTCAAGTTTATGCGGTAGTAGAGTTTGATCAATCATCTTAACTTTGTTATCGACGGTCCATTCAATTGAAGGAATCATACTAATCTTAAATATTACAAGATTTAAATAATTAAATTAGTAATTTTTTTAATCAAAACATTTAAGATTAGAAGTATTATTTAGAGACTTAATTTACTATGAAGCAAAGTTCTCTGATCAAAAACCTCCAAAATCGTTTACCTTGGGATAAGTTTATAGAAGAAATGGAAAGCCAAGGTTTTTTAAAACTAACCTTCATCAAAACTTCTGATGTGTCTGTGAGTAAGGCCAATTTTCAATCTCTTCAAACGGGATTTGTAATGCTTGTTGGAGATCCAATTCAAGCAAGTGCTATAAGAGACACTTCACTCCTACATGTTAGACCGTATATTCTGTTTAGACCAAAGGTAGAAAGTCAATTACGAGTTATCCTTAAGAATTCGCAGAAATTCGGTATCCCGATTACATTTGCTGGAGGAAAAACAGGGCTTTCTGGAGGATATAGTAATTACGGTATAATTATTGATATGATTGATCTTCAATCCTACGACGAACCTTTTCTATACGATTTTAAAAAAAATACTGTTCGAGTTAATCAAAATGTTCTGATATCAGATTTAATTAAATATACAATAATAAGGAGTAATATTAAGTTAATCTTTCCCGTTCAACCAGCAAGTTCTCTCAAATTACCTGTGAGAGTAGGAGGTCTGATAGCCTCAAATGCAAGTGGAATTACTTCAGGAAAATTAGGTTCTGTCGAAGATTGGGTAGAAACAATTCGAATTATGAAAATAGATGGATCTTTGATTGATGTTGATAAAAATAATTCACTTTTTTCTAAAATAGTAGGTGGAAATGGTTACTTTGGTGTGATATTGAGCGCAAAATTCAAATTGTACCGCCCTGAAACTAATTTAAAGCAAGTCATTCTATATGGTTATAATATAACCAATGCTTTTAATGGATTGCAATCTGTTTTAGATTCAAAGATTTTTCCCTTGGTTAGCGAATTTGTAATATCTGACTTAAAACTTCCTGGAAAATTCAATAAACTTGGAGAAGAAAATAAAGAGAATAACAATGTCAAATGGGCTGTAATGATTAAGGGAACTGAAGATATAATTGATAAGTTTATAGCTTCTATGAAACAAAAAGCTCAATGTACCTGGAATAAATTAAATGAAGAAGAATTCCAAGAATACCTCCAAGAACGATCCACTTTTGCCTTACTAGTTCAAACAGAAGACTCTACATCAGAATTCATCGCGTTCCCTGGATTTGAAGATATTTTAAGCGAACCAAAAAACTTACCCGAAACTATTGAAATGATTAATAATATATTTACTCAGAAAGGGTTTCATGAAGTAATCTTTGGGTATGGCCATATTAATTTTAGGAAAGGACAAGGATTGCTATTACATATGCGCCTTCCTGTTCCGATCGAGTTTTTTTATAGGGAAAACAAAGAGAAAATGAGAATCGTGTGTGAAACTGTTTACGATGTAATTCAGAGTCTCAACACAAAATTTAAAATAAAACACAAGGCTGAACACAGTCCTGGTCCGTTTAAAATCTGGTTAGATTCAGAATTCAGAAATTTTTTAAGAAATAAGGTAAATGAAGGTGAAGCATTTAAAAATCCTCATTTAATGATATATGATGAAATTTTAATCAAAAAATTAGGGATCTCGACAAATGAAATATTAAACAAGGATAAAGAAGAGCATTTATCTGAGACACTTAAAAAAGATTTATTCATTACAGCTATGTTATCTTACCTTACAGGAGAGTAATAGAAGAATGGAGAGTAAATCAAACAACATTGGTAATATCATAAGATCCCCGCTCATTTCTTGTTCTCGTAGAACAGACATACCAGCTTTTCTAATGGATTGGGTGATCGAAAAAATTCACATCGGATATGTGGATGTGATTAATCCATTCAATCGGAAACAGATCTCAAGAATATCACTTAAAAATAAAGATGTGAAGTGCTGGGTGTGGTGGAGCAAGAATTTTAAGGAGTGGATTCAATTATATGAAAACAAACCGCAGGTGTTTAAATCTTTCAAGGGTCATTACTTTCAGTTTACAATTAACTCACCTTCTGAATTAGAACAAAATATTGATATTTCTTTAGAAGAAAGATTTTCTCAGTTAAAATGGTTGATCAGAGAGTTTGGATCAGATGCTATAAGTTTTAGATTTGACCCAATCATTTTATACAAAAAAGGGAATGAGAGAAGGATAAGAAGCAATCTAGACAAATTCGAATATATTATAGAGAATGTGTCTGCCCTTGGATTGAAGGAAATGATATTTTCCTTTGCCACGATCTATGCAAAAGTGAATAATCGCTTAGTTAAAAGGGGATATATCCCCGTTGATCCTCTTTTAAACAAAAAAAAGGACATTCTTACCAAACTATTGGGAATTTGTGATAAGTATGAAATAGAAATGAGAGCTTGCTGTCAACCCGATTTACTTGAGATTAAGGGGATAAAACAGGCTCACTGTATTGATGCTAATAAAATTGAGCGATTGATAGGAGAGAAAATTCAAAAAGTTAAAGATACGGGGCAAAGAAAGGGGTGCGGTTGTTTTAAATCTAAAGACATTGGTGGTTATACTGGTATATTTCGGTGCGGGCATAATTGTGCTTATTGTTATGCATCACCAGCAAAGAATTAGACTTCAATAATACTTTTATACAGATAAAACACATATAATTAATGTCGTTTTTGTCGTTTTTGTCAAAAAATGATGCGAATCTAATAAAATATTAATTATTTAAGGTGATATAGATGGTAATAGTTATGACTACAGTATGGTTTCCTCATGCAAAAGCCTCTGAGGCAGGGAAATTGTTCATTGAAGCTTCGAAAAAATTTCCAGAAGATAAGTCCCTTTCTAAGAACCTCCTAAATAATGCTGTCGCTGCAACCAAAGAAGGATACAAAGTAGTGATCGCGGATGAAATAAAAGAAGGGAAACTTAAAGATTACCTTGCCCAAGCAAATGAACAGCTACTTTTTTTCGCAGAAGGTATTGAAGGTTATAAATATCAGATCGAAGTCATGTCCTCAGTTATCGAAGCAATGGGTGTTCTAGGCCTCAAGCCACCAGAATAATTTAAAAAATAATCAAATCTTTTTTTTCTTTTCTAAATAAAACTCTATTGAATTAAATCAGATAAAGAATTACTTATCAAATCAATAATTTTGATATAGGATGTCAATATCAGGTCATAATCTACTGTTAAATCGAATGAAATCGATAAAATTAACCCTTTGTTGAAGGAAATGATAAGGAGTTTTCCATCTTCTCCTTCAATATGACAAAATTTAAATTTTCCTTTATTAGTTTCTTTACATGCTCTTTCCATCAAATTAAACATAGCTACAGTTATTGCTGCATAACGTGATTCAATAGATCCTTCTGGAAGTATACTACTTATTGGTGCACCATCAACATTACTTATAAGAATGACAGCTTTTACACCATCAAGCTTCTTTATCATTCTCATTATGAAAGATGCATTAAACAATTTGTCTGAAAGTTTATATATTTTATATCTGTCTAAAAACATTCCTGTCTCTTGTACTATGGTTTTTTCTTTTAATCTATTAATTGTAGTCCTTATTTTAGCTTCTTCAATCCCTGTTATTTCACTTAATTGAAGAATTGTTAAAGCCTTTGTTTTTAATTCTATTATTAATTTTTCGGCTATAGTTGTCATACCATATCAGCTTTCTAAAAAAGTAATTGTTATACAAACATCCTTTCTAATATTAAAGGATATGCATATGTTATATATATAGAAGTTTATCTATTTAAATGTTATGTTGAAGTTATTTTGATAATATAAAAATTTGTTATTTATTGATGTTAAGCATCACCAGAAAAGGAATAATCACCATTCTAAAGTATAAAAGGGAAATATCCTTTATTCAATAAATTAATACAAATTTAATTGTGTGAAGTTAAGAATAAATAAAACCAATATTGGTCTTTAATTATGACTTTAGAACAAGATATTGAGGGGATGTTGTTAGAAGCCGGAGCAAAAAAAGTTGGATTTGCAACGCTTGAAACTATGGCTGGTGGACCAAAAGGAGCGGACATCACATATCTACTTCCTGAAGCACAATCAGCCATCAGTTTTTATGTACCCTTTAATAAAGAGATGATTTTAAAATATTTAGGAAAAGAAGATCCTAGCATTCGTGGAATGCATGAAGAAGAGAATATTGGCATCCATAGAATTATATGGGATGCATCTCAACATGTGAAGCGATGGTTAGTCGAACAGGGCTATAAAGCAAAGTCTGTTTTTCCTAATAATCAATATAGAATGGATATCCCGGGATGGCAAGTGACATTACCTCCCGAGCTTTCGTTAAGATACCTAGCCGTTCGATCAGGAGTGGCTTCGTTTGGTTGGTCTGGAAATGTTGGTACTAAGGAGCATGGAACCGCCATTATCTTAGGAGGTATCGTTACTGATGCAAAACTTGAACCGACAGAGCCTATACCGAAATCAGAATCATTTTGTGACGAGTGTAAAATCTGCACAAAAGTCTGTGCTTATCAAATGTTCTCACCTACAGAAGAAACTGTTGTAACTATTGGGGGTGAGACTTTTAGGTACTCTAAGAGGATGAATAAAATGCGTTGTTTTCTTACATGTGGGGGATCTAATGGATTACATTCATCGGGTAAGTTTTCTACATGGTCACCGGGACGTTACGATTACCCTGAAAATGATGTAGAAGTATCGCGGCTTATGTCTCTCGCAATGACAAGTCAAAAGAAAAGACCTCCTATTAAAGATTGTTCAAGTGGATATCAACCCGCGTCTTTTGGTGGAATGGCTAATATTCAACTCACTTGTGGGAATTGTCAATTTGTTTGTGCTGGTAATCCTAAAGAAACAGCACAACGATACAAAATACTAGTTAATTCAGGATGTGTGATTCAAAAAGAAGATGGCAGCCTGGAAATATATCCTACAGATAAAGCAAAGGAATTATTTGAATCAATGCCTATTAAAAATCAAAGACTCTATTATAAAGATTATAAGAGTAAAGTGAAGAAATTAAAAAAAGAGGCATAAAATAATGAAAATATTAGTATGTTATTTCTCTAATACGGGAAATACAGAAAAGGTTGCTAAAAGTATTGCAGAAGGGTTAGAAGATGAGAATGTAGAGGTTTTAAAAATTGAGGACGCGGATCCTTCAAACTTGAAGAATTACGATCTTGTAGTATTAGGTTCAGGTATATACGGAGGGAAGTTAAACAAGAAAGTAATAGACTTCATGAAAGAGGTATCTGAATATCCCCCTAAGTTCGCATTTTTTAACACCCATCAGAGCTCTACTGCGTATCAGAAGGCTTTTAAAAGAATAAGGAGCAAACTTGAAGAAAGCGGATCCGAAGTAATTGGAGAATTCGACTGCATAGGTGAAAACCTTGGTATGCCAAAGGAAACTATCCTCGGGATGTTAGCAAAACTCCCTCCTGAAGAAAAAAAAAGGCAAGAAGCTAAAATAGAAGCAACAAAAGGACATCCGGATGCGCAAGATCTTGCAAACGCAAAAGCTTTTGGGAAATCTTTAATTCAATAATTAAAAAAGTTTATTTTATTCCATTTGAAAGGTTTCAAAAAGGCAAATTGAAATAATAAACGTGAAATTTGAAATGAGTAGTAAAAATATGAATTTAGAAGATTATCAAAAAGCTGGTGTTGAAATATTCGATAAATTACATCTTGATTCTTATCCAATATCGATAAAATATATAAGAGATCTCGAAAATGAAATTCCAGCAGGAGTTAGAAGACCGATTGATAGCGAAGAAAAAATGTCTATTTGTCAAGCATTTACTTACGCACGCAGGTTTAAGCAAAAATTGTGTATTACTTCAGCTGATAATTTTTGCACACCGTCATCAGTTGGGCATGGATGGGTTCCTCTCTCAGTGGAAGAATTTACCGAGTCTCAGGTACGTCAAAAATGGACAAAAGACGTTCAAGCTGAGAAAAGGAGAGCCGAACACTTATATGCAAGCAATTTTAAGAATGTAATTGAACTGGCGTATCGTGGAGTAATTGTTTCACCATTAATGGAAACTCCCGTTATTCCAGATTCTATAATGATTTATTGCGATGGTCCGAAGTTAACTTATATTATTAACGCATTGAATTATGAACATAAAAGAAAGTATAGAATCCAATCAACATTCGAAGGTTTTGGTGAAAGTTGCTCAAAAGGGGGATTCATGCCGTTCGTTACTCGAAAAGCCCAAATTGTCATTCCGGGTACAGGAGATCGCTCATTTGCAGGAATTCAAGATCACGAATTGGGGATTGGAATGCCAGGTAGCTTTATTTTCTATGTATTGGAAAATTTATTTCAAACAGGGTCAGGTCAAGGTTTAAAGTTTCCATTAAGGCAACTACTTCCAAAATTGGACGAAAATTTAACTCCCGGTTTTCGGTACATGCGAGAAGTAATAGATAAAAAAATGAATAAAGCAAATTAGTTAACATTTTCAATTTTTTTTTTAAAATTAAAGTAGGGTTTAAGTGAAATGAGCGAAAAAATGAATGTATTATTTATTATGACAGATCAGCATCGAGCTGATCATATGAGCTGTTCAGGGAATCCTGTTGTGAAAACCCCTAATTTAGATAGACTGGCTAAAGAAGGGATTAGATTTACAAATGCTTTTTGTGCTAATCCCATGTGTATGCCAAACAGATCGTCTATTTTTACGGGAGTTTATCCAAATGTTCATGGGTGCCGAAGCAATGGTATAAATTTACCAGACACAGTTGAAACATTTGTTGAAGCTATGCGAAAGAACGGATATATTACTCATAATGTAGGTAAAATGCATCTACAATTTTATATCCCCCCTTTTAAACGAAAAACGAAATCTGCCGAAATGATTGGATATTGGATGAATAAAGAAACATCAAAAGAAGCTAAGGAAAATTTTCCTAAGCCTTATTATGGATTCGAAGAAAGTGAAATTACTTTAGGTCATGGCGATTTATGTGGCGGACATTATTTAGATTGGTTAGAAGAATTACTTCCAGGAGCTACAAGATGGATGCGTAAAAGGTTATCGTTGAAATTCTTTGATCAAGTTTATTATGAAAGCGATATGGATGTCGAACATTATCCTACCACCTATTGCAAAGAGAGAACAATAAACTTTTTAGAAAAACATTCAAAAGGAGAATTTGGAGAAAAACCATTTTTTCTCTGTTGTTCCATTCCAGATCCTCATCATCCCGTCTGTCCTCCGGGTGAATATAAGGATATGTATAAATCTGATGATATAAACCTCCCTTCTACCTTTTCTGATATTAAAAATATGTATAAGCATAAGTTTTTAGGTTCATTAATAAAAAATCCGCTTTTTCGTGGAGCTATGCTTCGAGAATCTGATGAAAATGAAGTAAAGGAATTTACTCGCTTAACTTATGGTTCAATTTCATTATTTGATCATGCTATTGGAGAAATTCTCGCAAGTTTAGAAAAATTCGGATATACAGAAAACACAATAGTAATTTATACTAGTGATCATGGCGATTTAATGGGAGATCATGGTATGATTTATAAGGGTCCTTCACCCTTTATTGGATTGTTGAATGTTCCCTTAATTATGAAAGTTCCAGGAATAACTAAACCTGGAAGTGTATCAAATTCTTTAGTTAGTTCTATTGATTTTGCAAAAACAATCTTGAACTTAACAAAAATTCCTAATCGACTTCATTCTCCATTTATTCAAGGTGTTGATCTTACACCAGTACTGAAAGATCCCAAGGTAAAAGTAAGAGACTGCTGCTTTGTTGAGGAAGATGAAGAATTGGGACCAATAACGATAAGATTGAGGCATTTAATTACAGAAACTCATAAAATCACAATATATGCTGGTTTAGAAGATGCCGGTGATATCTATGACCGTGTAAATGACCCCGATGAATTAAATAATTTGTGGGACAAGGATAGAGAATTAAAAGAGCGACTCGTAACGAAGATATTACATGAAAATTTAAAAGCTCAAACAAAAATACCAAAAAGGCAAGCAAGCAGCTGATTTATTAAGATTTTAGTTTGAAATTTACTTCTTGAAGTTTGGTAAATGACTATGCAGTTCCCAAAAGGGTGGCACTAAACCTAATTCCTCTAAAATATCATAGAAACAAAAGGCACCCCATCTATCAATAACTTTTCCTTTTGAGTTAAAATATAAAATTGTAGCACCTTCAAATTCAACCCTTTTGTTAGTAGGTTTGAATCCCCAACTTTCTCCTTTATGTGTAGCTCTTGCTTTATAGCGAATCCAGACTTTATCTTCTTCTCCCTTAATTTCAACAATATTATATGTAAGATCGGGAAAAACCGAACGTAAGTATGTTATTTCGTGCTTTACTTGAGCAGCCCCTTTTTTATCTATATGAATCCAACTTGGATCGTAATCAACATCTATAATTTCATCAGCGGCATTTAAATTAGGTGTGCTCCACATGTCTTCAAACCATATTTTCCCAATCCTTTCTGTTTCTTCTGTTTTCATTTTAAAATTAGATCTCTTTTTATTAATATTAAATAAAAAATGAAAAAAAATAAGTTTTTACTCTTTTCTTCTTTCTCTATTAGATATGAACCATGAAAAAAATATGAGAATACAATAATGAATTTTGAACCTACAAAAGCTTCTATAAGAAAACACAAAGTTCCTGATTGGTATCATAATGCAAAATTTGGTATTTTCATTCATTGGGGATTGTATTCCGTACCGGCATTCGCAGTTAAAGAGTTAACTTTTACGGAATCACCAGAGCAGGGAATGGAATATTATTTTAAAAACAATCCGTATGCTGAGTGGTATCTTAATACATTGAGGATTCTTGGAAGCCTAACACAAGATTATCATTATAGAGAGTACGGGGAAGATTTTTCTTACGAAGATTTTATACCTATATTTAATGAAGAATTAGAAAAGTGGAATCCACAAGATTGGGCTGAATTATTCAAAAACGCAGGTGCTAAATATGTAGTACTCGTAACAAAACACCACGATGGATTTCTCTTATGGCCGAGCAAATACAAAAATCCTATGAAAGAAAACAATTTTGCTAGTAGAAATATCGTGAGCGAACTCACAAATTCAGTAAAAAATGAAGGAATGAAAATGGGATTTTATTATTCCACCTCCTTTGACTGGTCTTTCAATCCGGAGCCAATTGATTCTCGAACGAATGATTTGACTAATGGGATTACTACTCCGGAGTATACAGAATATGTCAAAAACCATTGGTATGAATTAATTGATGAGTACGAACCTTCAATATTATGGAGCGACATTGGTGCACCGCCTCTTCTTGATCTTTTCGAACTTTTTGCATATTATTATAACAAGTTTCCAGACGGAGTGATAAATGATCGTTGGGATAAGATATTCCATGAAGACGGTAAGGTATACAAGATGAGAAGGACATTTTTTTACGATTTTACTACACCAGAATATTATAGCTATAAAATCATTAAAAAAAAGAAGTGGGAATCAAATCGAGGTATTGGGAATTCTTATGGGTATAATAAAATGGAAAAGGAAGGAGATTACTTAACATCAAATGAATTGATTAAGATGCTTGTAGATATTGTTAGCAAAAACGGGAACTTTTTATTAAATGTTGGACCTAAGTCAGACGGAACAATACCTGAAATTCAAAAAGAAGTATTACGGGAGATTGGTCAGTGGTTAGAAATTAACGGGGAAGGAATTTATGGGACTCGTCCATGGGAAAGAGCTGATGGCAAAACTTCGGATAACCTTGAAATTAGGTTTACACAGAAGGATGAACTACTTTATATTCACCTTTTAAATAACCCCCCAGGAAAAAGGATAAGAATACTGTCATTAAATATTCCACCTCATTCGATAATAAAATTATTTAGTATTAGAGAGCAACTAACTTGGGAGCAAGACCTAGAAGATTTAATTATCGATATCCCTAACAGCTTAATTGAATCTCCCGTTTACGTGTTCAAAGTTATTCCAAATCAAATATAAAAAGCTATCAAATTCAAAATAAATTAAGAATTATAAATAACATAAAAAAAATAGAAAAATGAGTAAGAGATTATGAGTGAGAGAAAAGAACAAAGAATTGCAGATTCATATGATGCAGTAATTATTGGAGCTGGAAACGGTGGTTTAATCGCTTCCGCAGAATTAGCAATGAACGGTGCTAACATACTGCTTTTAGAACAACATAACTTACCCGGAGGATTTGCTTCGAGTTTTGTAAGGGGAAGGTTCGAGTTTGAAACTTCACTACACGAGCTTTATGATTGGGGCCCTAAATCGAATAAAGGCGGCACTAGAAGATTGTTAGAAAGATATGAACTTGATTCAGAGTTTATTGAAGTTCCCGAGGCATATAGATTGATTTTAACGGATCCAAATGAAGATCTTGATGTAGTGATGCCTTTTGGAATTGATGCTTATCTTGATGCTATTGAGAAAGAAGTCCCGGGATGTAGAGATTCTGTAAGCAAATTTTTTGATTTGGCGCGAGATGTTGATATAGCAACTTCATATTTAGGACGGTCGAAAGGTAAGCCAGATCAAGAGGTTTTACTAAGAGAGCATTCAAACTTCCTTAAAACTGCGGCTTATTCTGTGGAAGCTGTTCAAGATGCCCTTAACATTCCAGAAAAAGCCAAGAGCATTCTTAACGCATATTGGCTTTATTTAGGAATTCCCGCAAGTAGATCTAATTTTACATTATTTTCTTCAATGGTCTATGGTTACATTTTAAAAGGTGCCTATATTCCAAAATTTCGATCTCACGATTATACTACTGCACTAGATAATAAAATAAGAGAATTTGGGGGTAAAATCGAATATAATACGACGGTAGAAAAGATTTTGGTTAAAGATGGTAAAGTATTCGGAATTGAAACTTCTAATGGAGATAAGATTAAAACAAATCATGTAATTAGCAATGCTTCCCCTACGCTTACTTATATCAAGTTAATACATCCTAAATCAGAGGTTCCTGAGATCGCTTATAAAGAAATCAATGCTAGACGGCACGGAGTTTCTACATTTGTTGTTTATTTGGGCTTAGATGCAACAGCAGAGGAATTAGGTCTCAAAGATTATAGTTATTTCATTTGTAACAATATGAATACTGATGAACTTTATGATTCTTTAAATTACCTTGAAGCACCTGAGGTTCAAGCAACTATATGTTTAAATAATGCAATTCCCGACTGCTCACCACCGGGAACATGCATTGTTTCGATTACAACTGCTTTTCTACCAGGATCGTGGGACGATGTAAAACCAGAGGATTACTTCACAATAAAAAATAAAATTGCAGAAGACCTTATTAGTACTTTGGAAAAAACCACTGGCGCTCCAATAAAGGAACATATTGAAGAGATTGAAGTTGCTACGCCTCAAACCATTGCAAGATTTACCAGAGCTTATAATGGGGTAGTGTATGGATACGAACCAGATTCTTGGGATTCAATTATTCCACGGTTGGCGATGATGAACGACGATAAACACATTGATGGTCTTGAATTTTGTGGAGGTCATGGTAAAAGAGCTCACGGATATAGTAGTTCTTTGAAGGATGGACAAACTGCTGCATTACTAACTTTACAAGATTTACAGAAAAAAGGTGAATTAAAATGAGCGAAGAAAAAAAGAAATTTGATATTACTGTTAAAAGCAATACGAGAGATTTATTTGCGTTTACCAAATTAGTACCAAACCGTAAAAAGCGGTTTGAAAGGGCATCAAGTGAACCGATAACAAAAGATCCGATGAACGAACTCGCAGTGCGACTTCATCCAATTAGACAATACTTAGTTATCAGTGAAATCAAGGATGAAACAAAATCTACTAAAACATTTAAACTCACACCTGATCCCGATTCAAAAACAAAAGAAGTAGCTTATTTTAGAGCTGGTCAATATTTAAGCTTGAAAGTTCAAGTGAATGGTGTATCGATTACAAGACCTTATTCAATATCATCAGCTCCTTCAGAAGCCTTAAAGGGCTACTATGAAATTACAGTTAGGAAAGAGGACCAAGGGTTTTTAACCGAATTTATCTGGGATAACTGGAAAAGAGGAACTAAGATTGAAAGTTCTGGACCGGAAGGATACTTCTTTTATGAACCTCTTCGGGATTTAAAACAAATTGTTGGAATCGCTGGAGGATCAGGAATCACACCATTCCGATCGATGGCTAAAGCAATAATTGATGGAAAACTTGATGCAAAATTAACATTAATGTATGGAAGTTCTGAGGAAGATGATATTATTTATTACCATGAGTTTAAAGAAATGGAAAAGAGTAACCCCTCTAAAATTAAGATTGTTCATGTTTTAAGTTGCGATGCTATTTCATTGGAAGGATGCGAGAAGGGTTTTATAACCAAAGAAATAATTGAAAAATACTGTGATGCAAATTCAAGTACTTTTTTCATATGCGGACCACAAATCATGTATAATTTCGTCGAAGAAGAGCTTAAAAAGTTAAACTTACCTGTTAAACGAATTCGTAGAGAAGCTTTTGGTGAAGTGAAGGATATTTTAACTCACCCCGGATTCCCTAAAGAGGTTGCTGAAAAAATATTTAAGATTAAAGTTCATATTGGGGATATGTCCAAAGAGATTCCAGCAATAGCAACTGAATCTGTTTTAGTAGCCTTAGAAAGAGCAAATTTAACCCCACCTTCAAAATGTCGTTCTGGTGAATGTGGATTCTGTCGATCTCTTTTAATAGATGGTAAAATATATGTAAACCCAGTTTCCGATTGGAGAAAGAGTGGAGACAAAAGATTTAACTATTTCCATCCATGTGCATCGTATCCAATTAGTGATCTCGAAATTATTATTCCCAGAGACCTCTAAACAATTACTAAATTTTTATTTTTATTATAGTATCTAAGTATTTATTTTTTTTTTTAATTTTTCCAATGGTCGGAGCTCCGACATAATTCAAGATTTACCCGATCACCCCCCGTGATTTTCTCACTAAAGTTAGAAAAGCTTCCTTCAAATAATCCTGATTTTGATTCAAAGTCCAATCTTTAAATTTCTGATATTTTTCTCCAGATTTTTGAATCAGCTTTTTATTCATTTTCCACGAATTATAAAGAAGTAACCTTGCCAGCATGTCAAGATAACGCACATTATCATGATTTGACTTCCATCGACGGTTTATTCGATTTAAGTCGGAAAATCCGGTCTCAATTGACCACCTTCGTTTATAAAATTGTGATGTGCGAGATGCCCAAGAATGTATCTTTCCTTTAGGCTTCTCCGTAGTCATTATGGTGTAAACGCGACTTCGAGCATCTTTTAAGGGGATCTTCCCATTCTGAAAGTCTTTTTTGACGCCTTGAAGGGTAAACCCTCTTTTTGCTTTTATTATTAGATTAACATGCTGGAAAAATCGGCATTTTGCTCCCGGAGCGCTAGAAAACGTATATTTCCTTACCCGCCCCCCAACTCCATTCAAGTAT
>JABXKD010000288.1 GCA_013375475.1 Promethearchaeota archaeon | reverse complement strand
CCAAAAGATAACAGTGAAAGAATTTTTACCGTTCAATCAGCAGTGGAGAGCGTCCGCCTGATGAAAATAGAAATTTAAAGTAGAAATCTGTCATTGCGAGGGAGTGGAACGACCGAAGCAATCTCGCATTACATTAAAAAAAATTAATAGAAAGGAAGATAAAAATGATGTCAAACAAAATTGTAGTAAAATTTAAAGATGGGAAAATCGTAAAAGGCTGGTCCACAGACTTTGGACCCAACAAAGAAATATTTCATCTGCATTCTCTGGAAGAATACGGTAAAGAAATATTGGAAATAGAGATTTCTTCCCTTAAAGCGGTCTTTTTTGTAAAAGATTATCTAGGAGATAAAAATTATAAAAAAGTTAGAACCTTTAATATTGACCTTAAAATAACCCCTAGCCAACGTAAGTTAATTGTTAATTTTGTAGATGGGGAACATTTATACGGTACCAGTCACGACTATGGTAGATATAAGATAGGATTCTTTATATATCCT
>JABXKD010000287.1 GCA_013375475.1 Promethearchaeota archaeon | reverse complement strand
TTTGAAGTCCTCTTTTCCATCGATAAAAGGCAGGTGTTGTTCAACGGTAAAAGAATCTATCTGCCTTCCGTATGCATTTCTCTGGACATGAATATCAATAAATCCGAGATTATCTACTTTTGGATCATCAACTTTATTTGCGACAAGAATCATTCCGGCACAGGTGCCCCAGATATATTTTTTCTCTGCAAACCTTTTTAATTCTTCTCTAGTCATAGTTTTATTTTTTTTAATTGTTTAATAAATAAGTCAAGTCGTCAATAGTAGTTTCTAGGAACTTCTCTCTACACTCTGATTTATTATATTTAAATATATTGTTTAATAATAGTTTTAATAATAACAGTATAAAAAAAAGGATATAAAAAAATGATTAACGAGTACGATACAAACGAAGTAATACAAGCGATAAGAAACGCAACAGAAATAAAACAAAAAAAAGTTAATAAAATAAAAGAGGCTTGTGTACATTACTTTCATGACATCCCAAATTCAAAAGAGGGT
>JABXKD010000286.1 GCA_013375475.1 Promethearchaeota archaeon | reverse complement strand
GGCAGGTGTAGCTGCCATTCCATGCTCATATTTTTGGCTGGACCATAATCAGGGCCACGACCTCGTCCGCTTTTGCTTCTGCAAGAAGGATGAGACCTTGGAGGAGGCGATCGTTCGGCTGAGGCGCTGGCTCAGATGAAGAAGATTGCATTATTCAGTGGCGCGCATTGATACCAAGTTACGTTCAAACGGCTACTATTTATAGACGTCATTGCGAACGAATGTGAAGCAATCCTTGGCCCAGACCTGGCTCCTATAAGTGTGGTGATGGAGAAGCACCTATGCAGAATCAGCGGGAACAGTAGCATATGCAAACCACGTCGCGCCAGGGCAGGCTCAATACGATAGATTGCCACGTCGCTTCGCTCCTCGCAATGACATGATCGCAACTTGGTATTAAAGTCCAAAACTACGTTGTTCCCAGGGATATGGATATCTTTTTTTGACACCGAAGAAGCCCATGCTGTAATGCTCGCATATCCTGTACAGTCAACAACGATC
>JABXKD010000285.1 GCA_013375475.1 Promethearchaeota archaeon | reverse complement strand
ATTAGAAAATTGTTTTAGTGTAGTGTTTGTAAGGGATTGGTGTAATGTGACATTTAAAAGCTCACCAGAACCATCAAAATTTTGATATTCTGAAGTTTTAGGTGTTATATTTTGAATGTCGTCATTATCCATATCAAAATTTTCATTGGTATTACTAATTAAGTTTGAGGTAAAGAACGGTAGGCTCGAACTAATCGCTGTTATTCCCAGTGTTATTAATATCAAGAAGATTAATTTATTTTTTTTCTTTAAGGAATGTTTATACATAGTTATCAACATTATGTTGCGTATTATATCATTGTATAATATAATGATTATATTAGATCATTAATCGTGTAATTTGAATTTAAAATTACTTTTTTCCCAATTAAAACTATTTGTAAATAATGATTTATTTTCTCCACTTCAAGGTATTAAAAAGTAATTTACAAAAATATTATCCAAAGAAAGATTAAATACTAATCTTTTTTTTCCGGTTTTTTCAGAATAATTCTCGCGTCT
>JABXKD010000284.1 GCA_013375475.1 Promethearchaeota archaeon | reverse complement strand
CATCTTTAACCAGGGGTCTGTTATCATCAACATCCGGACAATAAGCAGTAATGACATAGTTCTTACCAGGGGGTACATTAGTAAAGGTAAATTCACCTTTATCATTAGTAGTAGTTGTGGCAACTTCATCTTCTCCGTAAGTAAGGACTACTTCAATACCCTCTTGAAGGCTCCAGGTTTTTTGACAGTAAAAACACCAATACTCTGGAGAAACACAGCAAGTTTCAGAAACGGGTTCAGCCGAAGTAGTACAACATGGGGATGCTATGATTCCGGTTATGGTTCCCGGAGTGTATCCAGGTGATTCATCGGTGGGAATACCGAAACATCCAACAAGTAAGATTAACAATGCGGAAATTAAAATTAACGGTAAAATGATTTTAGTACTTAGTTTCATTTAAATCGCCTCCTGCAATTTTTTTTAAAATTGGCAATCTGGCGATCATAGCACTCCTACGAGTACCTTAAACCCATGACTTTGCGTCCCATCCTTTCGGGTGGT
>JABXKD010000283.1 GCA_013375475.1 Promethearchaeota archaeon | reverse complement strand
ACTATCGCGTATTGATCCCGCGTAAGCGGTATCTTGCGAAACGCATACCCGTACCGTATTTTCCGGTACCGAAGCACTATCCATACGCGCAGCCGGAAGATAAAGTCCGGCAGATAAACCTTTATCTTGATATGAACCGCTCGCAAAACCCCACCCATCTGAATCCCGAATCCCCGCTAGTCCCCGAATGTCGTAGTCGGGGATCCAGATGCCTTATTAAAATATGTTCTACTGCTCTACTGTTCTAATCCTCTAATCCTCTAATTCCAGGGACCCAGTTATTTGTCATTCTGAACGTATTTATACTGCCTGCCCTGAGCCTGTCGAAGGTAGTAAAATCGAAGTAGCCGCAGAAAAGGTTATGTCATTGCGAGGAGCGAAGCGACGTGGCAATCTCTCCCCTGTCATTCCCGCGAAGGCTCCGAATCCATTTCGTTGTCATTTCGAGCGCATCGAAGAATCCATTCTTTTGTCATTTCGAGCGGAGCCGAAGGCGCAGTCG
>JABXKD010000282.1 GCA_013375475.1 Promethearchaeota archaeon | reverse complement strand
ATTTTTTTTTTTAATAATAATGTTTATAAGCACATTCTGTGATACAAAAAAATAAATTATCTTTAATATTTTTATATTTACTATATTTTAAACATTTTAAATTATCACATATTTTAAAATTAATATTATTATTTTTCATATCTAATGTTTTAAACATATCTACTGCGACATTAGTAAATTGAACTTGAAGACCCCCTACATCATTAAATTGATGTATACCAGTTCCAGCATTATGAGAAATATTATTAGCATTCAATCTCAAATAATTGTCAGCATTAATATTGATTTCTTTTCCTGCTCCACTCTCAATAGTTAAAGCACCAGTTATAAGAGGTGGGAATATATCATTATCAAAATTTATAACATTTCCGTTAGAAGCTCTAACTAATACATTAACATTAGTTATATCATTTGTATTCATATCAATAGTTTTATAAGTTAACGCTCTTGTGTTGTTAAAATTAATATATTCACCGCCCGGTAGATTGTTTTCTGTTAATGTTA
>JABXKD010000281.1 GCA_013375475.1 Promethearchaeota archaeon | reverse complement strand
ATTTAATTAACAAATTAGATACTGTAGTTTTGCCAGAGCCGTCAGGCCCTATAAAACAAACTAAGATTTTATGTCGACGTTTAATATAATCATAAAAATGTCCATATAGAAAATGTAAGAAATTTATAAAAGAAATAACAGGTTTATGAAGAATAGAATTTTTTAAAAGTTCATAACGTAAAAAATACATGTTTTTTTTATTTTCAATTCTTCAGTCCATTTTTAAAAATTGGACATAAAAAGTATGTCCATTTTTAATTTTTCGATTTGAGAATTGTTAAAAAAAGCAAAAAAACAATTTAGACCATAATGCTCTTATTTATAAGTTTCGAATTATAAAAGTGTTACTGAAAAATTTATTTTTATTTTTATTTTTAAAAAGATTTAGGAACTTTTTATATTATCATTATATAGATAAATAATGGTAAATATTTTAGTTCAAGAAAGTTCAAAAAAAATTTGTTGTAAAAAATGTAACTATTATACATCACGTGAAAGTCAATAC
>JABXKD010000280.1 GCA_013375475.1 Promethearchaeota archaeon | reverse complement strand
ATGCTTGAGATCTTTCATCTGGTCCTAAATATTTTAATTTTTCTCCTTTAAATTGTATTAACAAATGTTCATTTTGAAAATATAAATAGAGAGTATTGCATTTCCTAATTGAATAAGATAAACAAAATGTTTCTCTAATACATGAACAGAGTTTATATATTTCTAAAGGTGTCTTTCCTTTATCAATATCACTTTTTGAGTAAGTAGTTATATTTTTGACAAATAATAGGAAATCAACCAATTTAATCAAGAGAGCCTATTAATATAAAAATTTATAAACCTCCAAATTGTTTGAATAATTGATCAAAACCAGGAGGGAGTTTAGGACCTCCTTTTCCACCTTTTTTCCTCATTTGCATGAATCTTTTCATGAACTTTTTCATTTGATTATATTGATCAAGCATCTTGTTTATTACAGCATATTCAGTTCCACTTCCTATTGCTATCCGCCTTTTTCGAGTCTTTTTAATGATTTTTGGATTTTCTTTTTCATCTTGTGTCATTGA
>JABXKD010000027.1 GCA_013375475.1 Promethearchaeota archaeon | reverse complement strand
AGGATAGTTCCGTCAAAATCGAAAATAATTCCTCGAATTGTTCCATTTTGAAGCCGTTTAACTAATTGATTGTCAGAGATCATTTTTTATTAAAAATCGGCTAAAATTTTAATAACATTAACCGAAAATCTAGGTGAATTATCTTTACTTAAGTGTTTATCGATATAAAAAGATAATGATTATATTGTAAGTATGAGAAGTATGATAATAAAGCAATCTAAGAAATGATAAAGCATTCGAAAAAGTATAGAAAACAACTAATTTTGAAATTCTAAAGAAAAGTTAAAACTTCCAAACTAAAATTCGTGAGATTTTCTAATTTTGGTCTTATTGATGCAATATTACTCCTTTAATATATAATTTTTAAATACAATCGAAAGAAATAATTATATAATTAGAGGTTTTTAGTATGGAGCGACGAAGTGAATTCCAATCGGATAAGTATAGACACCCCGAATTTCTTGAAATGATATCAATAAAAGAAGAGAAGCTTCTAAAACTTTTTCTAAAAAGAAAAAATGATCCAATTGGGTTAGAAAACGAGATTTTTTAAGTTTTACTTTAATAATCTAAGCTCCCGCATTATAATTTTTATAATCTTTGATGTTTAGGTATTATCTCCAAACAATATTCTGAAATACTTAAATTAGATTGAGTAGAAGTTACTTCAACATTAAATATTAACACAAGAAAGAATTTGACAAATATGTCCGAAATTAATTCAAGTAACATTAAAGAGGGGACTTTTGCTGCTGCAATTTTAAAAACCTATTATCCTTTAAACAATGTAGCAAAATTTAAAGAAAAATACGCTGAAAGAAGCTTTAAAATTCTCTTAAATCCTAAAGATGGGCAAGACGCTGCTTTAATTACTGTTGATAAGGGGATACTTGAGGTTGAGGGGATAGAAAATCAAAACAAAAAAAACTTAGAACAAGATGAACTTGGCTGGGACGGTTTTATTCAAACCTCATTAGAACTCTTTAATGAGATTGGAAGGGGAAACTTAACGCAAAGCGATATCGTAAAGAAAGTTGTTGCACGCAAAATTAAAATTAAAAATCCCAAAATTGTAGGAAAATTGGCCGAAATGATGGCTTTAATGGATGATTGATAAGAATCTTACAAATCTATCCATCATTCCGTTTTAAAACTTTTTTATTTTAAACCATAAATTAACTCCGTTCTCCATATTATCGATTCTCTCGCTCACGAGTAGTCTTGTCAAAATAATCCAATAGTAATTTGATATAACAGCTAGTTATTTATATAAGAGTTGTCACTACAGATGTAACCTTTATTAAGGATATTATAGAACTTGAGGAACGAGGTATGCCTCCTAAAAATAAAATTCTATTATTAACATTTCTAGTTTTCTTCTCTCTATCTTTTTTCACTATAAAAGATTTAAAAGCTTCACCTAATTCCACTTCTACTTTATCACTTTCAAATGGTATTGGGGAAAATATTACAGGAGATTATGACGGAGATCTTTCTCTTGTGTATTTTGAATTCAATTCAGATTGGAATTCGTGGTGGTATCAGAATAGGAGTACGAATATTATATCTCATAACATCTCTGTGAATGAGAAAGAATTTGTTTTAAACAGATTAGAAATCTACGCAGATAACATTATTAACGAAACCGGTTCTGGAGATTTTGTAATAGCTGATAATATAACTAATCAATTTAGTCCTGCTCCTTCATATTTATTTGCTCAACAATTTACTGCTCATGATTTATATTCCATTGATGTAATTTGGTTATACTTAAATTATAGTGTAATTATGATTCCAGAATTAAGTAATTACTACATGGTCTTACATATTTTTAATGGGTCAGGTCCAAGTGGAGAAGAAATAGACGTAATATGGAATTATGAATCAAGGCCAATGATTGATGAATGGGTGCCGTTTCATCCCCGGTCAAATATTTTTGCACCTGGTGAAAAATACTTCTTTATGTTGCATCTGTGGTCTGAAAAGTCTGAGGAAGGAGATGGAATACTTTTTGATTTTTGGAAAGCGGAAAATCATAAAAGTTCCAGTTCCAATAAAGGTTTATCAGTACGTTTTAATGGACACACCTGGTTACCAATCGTTAATGATGATTCTGCTGATTTCTTATGTTATTTTAGTTATAAAAAGCTAATTAACCCTGCTTTAGTAGATCTAAAGTATATAATAAATGATCAAACAATAATCCCTAATTATCAGCGAAGTTCGTTTGGATTGTGGGGCTATGAAGCCTATTTATCATATACTCTCGATTCACAAATAAACTCTCCTGTAAATGTCACTGTTATAACTAATCAAACAATCCCAACCCTCGAGGTATACATAGAAAAGTATTATGTTCACATTGTAAACGCATCAGGAACTTACAGTGTTGATGATAATTACAATGAATGGACGATAGAATATTATTACGAGGAAATATCATTTGGATGGCCCCCTCCGATATTTCTGTTCGAAAGAGATTGGGATTTTGTAGAATTTTTCGATCCACATGGTGTTCCTATGAATGATATTTATTTTGGACCAATGGATTTGTATAACAAATCATATTACGGAGTGACAGACTTTTTTGGCCCTCCTTTAGAGCGTGGTATCTATACTGGAATATTTAATTCCCCAAATTATTGCAATAAAATTAATTTTAAAGCACAATCAGGATCGCAGTTTTTAGAACAAAGTTCTTTGGAGCTTGGACAAATAATTAGGCTCGAAGCAGAAATATTTAATCCTTTTAATCAACCTATGTCTGGAGGAAATGGCTCGATACTTTTAAAATCACCTTCAGGCTCAATAGTACTTAACGATACGGGATTAAGCGCAATAAATGGAATATTAACTAGTTCTGAATTAAATTTAAACGCTGGTGAAGGCTTTTACGAGGCGATAATATTTTGGACAAACGGTCAAGAAATTGCTTACTATTCAGTTTCCATCCAAGTTGAGGATCCCGCAAAACTTATAATGTTTATCGTAATAATTATTGGAGCTGCAGTTGTTTCCGTTCCATTAGCATTGGTTGCGCGGAGACAACTTAAGCAAAGAAATTGGAAAAAATCGTTAAAAAACTTATTTGTGTTAACTAAAGATGGAGTAAGTCTATATGAGTTCTCATTTGGAATAGAAATTCAAGATCCTGCTCTAATTTCTGCCATGATTGCGGCGCTCACCAATTTTGTGAGAGAAGCTACTGGTAGCAAAAAAGCACTTCGTACTGTGGACCAAGAAGATAAAAAAGTCATCCTCTATCATGGTGATTATGTTACTGTTGCATTACTAGCAGATAGAGATCTACCAATAATTCATAAAAGGATAAAACGGTTCACTGAGTCATTTGAAGAACAATATGGAATACATCTAAAAAGTTGGACAGGCGAAACTACAATGTTCAAAGGAACCGAAATCTTATTAAGCAAGGAATTTCCGTTAGATGTAGAGGAACAAGTCATTAGAGGGGTGAAACAAAAGCTTTTAGATTTTAGGCAACAACTTGATATGCTAAAAGATCCAGCACACATTATTTCTTTAATGAAACACATTAACGATTTTATATCGCGGTATCAATCTGTTGTCAATGCACATTATATCAATTATTATTTTGAGATTATCAAAATTGCTGAAGAGAAGATGTCTTTAGCTTAAATCTTTTTCTTTTTTTTTCTGATTGTCAATAATTTAAAATTCGAATTCTCATTTTCTTTTTCATCTATTTAAGCTATTTTAGAAATTAGGCTCTATATCTTTATGACACTAAATACACCTCAAAAAACATATAACAAATTAATTTGGCCGATATACCTACTTAATGGTTTTAATAATATATCATTTGCAGGAATAATAATCCTTATTGTACCATTGTCTACGCTAATTTGGCCGGGAGAAGATTACCACGCTTTAGAGATGGGAATTTTAATAACAACTCTGCTTTGGTCATCTTCCGTTTCGGGGCTAATCTTTGGAAGGTTGATTGATAAATATTCTAGAGTAAAAATATTACTAATAGTTACACTTGTAAGGAGTTTTTGTATGATTTTACTTGGATTCGCTATAGCTGGTCAAGGCATGGTTACATGGGGGTATTTTTTTGTTCTAATTCTAATTTTTGGGATTTTTGCCGGGGGAAACTATCCCGCAATGGTTTCTCTCTCAAACGATATCGTTCCCTTGGAACATAGATCCAAATTTTTTGGATACTTTAGCATAGCTGGATCTATCTTCATGATGTTTGGATTTCTAATATCGGGATCTTTAGTAGAGTTTGGTTTTTGGAGAATTTACTTTTTTAGTATCGGTTTTGCGGTCTTGATCTCTGGATTAGTTTTCTTTTTTATTGTTAATGAACCAAAAAGAGGAATTCAAAACAAAGAATTACATAAAGTTCTTCAGGATGATGAAATTGAATACGATTTTAAAATGGACAAGGAATTCATGCGAAAAACAATGTTATCTCGTACTAATATAGCCGCTTTAATAGAAGGGATATTCAGTAACGTATTTATGGGAAGTTTGGATATGATAATTTTACCTTATCTAATGACTCCACCACATAATCTCTCTCCACTTGTAACCGGACTATTTATTGTTATTTACGGTGTTATTGGAAGAATTCTTGGGCAAATTGTGCTAGCACGGCTTTCGGATAAGGTATCTGAACGCAAAGGAGTAAGAAGAATTTACTTTATAATTATTTCTTTAATTGGTGGATCTATAACATTCGTTTTAATGTTTTTTGTCCCTATCCCTAACTTAACTCCTATTGAAGGAGCAGATATTGTTCTTTTCTTCTCCCTTCCTGTAAGTTACATGATGGGCATCCTAATTTTTAGTTCTGACGCAGTATCTTCTTTATACGCAGTGAATCAACCTCCCGTATTGCAAGAAATAAATCTCCCAGAAGGACAAGGCCAAATCGTGTCGTGGAATCAGTTTTTAGAACATATAGGTTATGGTTTGGGGCCATTAATAGCTGGTATTTTCATTTCGATTTTCGGACAAAATTACCAAGTTAGTGCGATTATAATTACAGTTTTTGTAATCCCCGGAACTATATTATGGATATTATCTATATCATGGTACCCTCATGATTTAAAAAATATTAAAGATATATTAAAAAAAAGAGCCAAAGTTTTAGAAAAAAGGAAAAACGCTAATTAAGAACTCTGAAAAGTGTTTTGAACCAGTTAGCAATAATTAAGAATTTAACTTTTTTGTATACTCTGAATTTTTAAATTTATGTAATTATGAACATTCAAATATACCTACTCTTATTATAATTTTGATAGTGTAAAATTAAATCTTATCGGATTAGATGATTGAAATGAGTAGAAAATCTATTTCCAATTTGCAATTTAAGCTCCCAATTATCGGGGATGGGGGGGTTGGTAAAACAACTTTAACTCATCGGTATTTACACGGATTGTTTAAAGAATCGTATCACTTAACAATTGGAGTTGACTTTTTCTTAAAAAAGTTTGAAATGGATGGAAAGAATGTTTCTTTACAAATATGGGATTTTGCGGGTGAGGAAAAATTTAGATTTCTCTTACCTGGAGTCATAAACGGAGCTCATGGAACTATTTTTATGTTTGATATAACCCGTTACAGAACATTTGAAAATTTATCTGATTGGTTTAATGTATTCAAAACAGCAAATGAAAATTTTAACCAAGATGTGCCTGCCCTGTTAGTAGGTAGTAAGACTGATCTCAAAGGTCTTAGAACTGTTCCACTTAAAGAGGCTAAGTCATTCGCACAAAATAATAATTTTATAGGTTATATCGAGTGTTCATCAAAAAATGGTGAAAATGTCGAGGAATTATTTCGGGCAATCACTAAAATCATGATGGAAAAGGTAAAATAATAAGATTTATTTGATTTTCTATAAGATTTTTATACCTTCTAATAATTATCTAAAAATAGTATACATGATTTCTATTTTTAGGATTAAATCTTATTCTTAAAATTACGCCATATAAGTGATTGTTATGAAAACTATGCATGAATTAAATGTACCAGTTCCGGTTAAGCGTTCTTTAGTTGTAAGAAATAACAAAGAAGTTTCTAAAGAACAGAGGGAAATTGCTCTAAAGGAAACGGAATATAGTATGTTTTCTTTTCCAGCTGATATGCTTGTTTTAGATTTTCTCTCTGATAGTGGGAGCACTTCTATGACTGACTTACAATGGGCTTCACTTTTTCATGGAGATGAATCTTATGGACGTAATAAGGGATATTATGTTCTCTTTGAAGCTATAAGAGATACTTTTGAGCGAGGAGACGACCAGAAGAGGGCGATAAACTTAATATTATCCGGAGAAACAAATGTAGAGAGACTAATGGACGAGTTATACTTGAAACCCCATGAGGGAGGCTTTGTAAATGGTGGCATTCATCAGTTGGCTCGTCCAAACGCTTTTTTGGTGCCTCAAGGGCGCTGTGCTGAACATTTATTATTTTCAACTATTGCTCCAATATTAAAAGAGAGGAACCCAGACATTGAGTATTACATTCCAAATAATGGACATTTTGACACTACTGAAGCCAATATCGCTGCAAATGGTATGCATCCCGTAAATTTATTCTCGGTAAATCTATTTGAAGAGTTTCCTCCTGATCAAATGGATGTTAAGAACCCTTTCAAAGGAAATATGGATAGCAAAGAATTAATTGTTTTTATAGAAAACAAAGGAGTTGATAGTATTCCACTAATTTATCTCACAATCACCAATAATACTGCTGCCGGTCAACCTGTATCTTTGAATAACATCAAAGCCATAAGCGAGATTGCTCAAAGTTATGAAATTCCTCTCTTCTTAGACGCATGTAGGTTTGCAGAAAACTCGTTCTTTATTAAAGAATTTGAGGATAATTATAAAAATTACAGTATTTTAGAAATTATAAAAGAAACGTTTTCCTATGTTGATGGATTTACAATAAGTTTTAAAAAAGACGGGCTCGCTAATATAGGGGGGGGATTATTTTTTAGAGATCGTGGATTTTTTTACAATAAATTCTCAGATAACGGAAATATAGGAACTAAGTTAAAAGAAAAGCAGATATTAACTTTTGGTAACGATTCGTACGGTGGACTTAGCGGACGGGCAATTATGAGCATAGCCGTAGGGCTTTATGAAGTAGTTAAAGAGCAATATTTAAGAGAAAGAATACGCTTAGTAAGAGAATTTGCTCTAAAACTTTCACAAAAAGGAGTACCCGTGGTTCTTCCTGCAGGCGGACACGCTGTGTATATCAATGTGGAAAAATTTTTTGAAGGAACCGATATGAAGATTGATGATTTTGGAGGAGTTGGTTTCTCAATAGAGCTTCTAAAGCACTATGGGATTAGAGCGTGCGAATTAGGCCCATTTGCTTTTGAATGGGATAAAAAAACGCCAGAACAGCGTAAAGGCATCTTAAATCTAGTACGATTTGCGATACCCAGAAATGTATACGATTCTTCGCATATAAATTACGCAGTCGCAGCTATAACAGAATTATATGAAAATAGAGAGAATATTCCAAAAGTAGAAGTCTCACGCGGGGCTAATTTGAGACTACGACATTTTCAATCGGGATTACAACCAAATTATAGTATATAAAAAATAATAATTTAAGCTCCTACTCTTCATTTTCTACATTTTCTTTGAAATATTTTTAGAGTATGATCAAAATAAAAGTTAGGAAAATTAATTTTTTTGTTTAAATAGTTTTATAATGTATTTTTATCCGTTCTTATTATAGTAAAATAGTGATTTTACATGAAATTTTAATACTATTGACCTATTCATGATGTATGGTGGAAAATAGTTTTACTCCAGTTCAAATTCTTGACAATTTCTATCAAACTTCCTCATATTTTCCTATGCCCGTTGTACTTATAAGCACAATATCTCCGTCAGGAAAAACAAATTTAGGGCCATATTCATTGTGTTTTCCCTATATTATAGCTGAGAAGCATTCAATGTTACTAATTAGTCGTTCAAATAGTAATACTGCTGAAAATATTCGAAGGAGTAAAGTTTGCGCAATTAATTTCATTCCTTACAACAAAAAATTATTGAAGAATTGCGTTATGCTTGGATATCCTGGAGAAACGACGGAAGAAAAGATGAAGAACAACAAATTCACTCTTATTCCCTCCCAGAGGACTCAAGAGGAGAGAGTTCCTACACGTTCTTATCCCGATATCGTTGACGAAGCAATTCAAGTATTTGAATGTACCTTAGATGAATCCTTTCCAGTTTACAACAATGATACTACCCTTGAAGCTCATTACATATTATCTATAAATAAAATAGTTATGAAGAAAGAATGGAAGGAATGTCTATTAGAAGGAAAGGGATTTCCCGATTTACCTGTCGATTTTGGATATAGAAATAACATTAATTTCTGGTTTAGTAAACATTCTACCCCATATGCTGAACCAATCCCTAAAGAAAAAGGAAATTCAGTGGATGCAGTTATTTACGCTGCCCAGAGAACAGATTCAGAAGTTAAATGGACGGACGAAGCGTGTGAAAAACTCGTTAAAGTACCACGGATATTCTTGAAAAAGGCTCTTAGAGGTTGTGTAGACTTTGCTAAAGAGGAAGGTATTACATTAATTACACCCGAATTCATGGATAAAATTCGTAATAAAAGGGCTATGGAAACGCAAGAAGCCTAATTTAAATAAATAAAAAAAATTAATTTACCTTCACATTTTTTTGCTATTTGTATGGATCTGTAAGCACATCATGCCAAGGCAAGTAGAATGTAAACGCTGTAAATTCAACGATCAAAATAACTATCAGTATTAATAACAATACTTTCAATCTTTTTCCAAATTCTATTTTTATAATTTCGAACTCAATAAAACCAATAAATATTGCTGTAATATAAACGGTGATTTGAGCCGAGATTATTTCTGCAACGAAATGCATTTGCTCCGGATAAACAACACGGGTTAAGAAGAAAAACATAAACATTATCCATGGATAAAAGATCGCTGAAAAGAAGCGTGAAAATATAAATTTTGTATTATCAGCAATTTTTTTTTTGAATACGAGAAGTTCAATTATCATGAGTATAATGTATGAGTAAAAGCCAATCTTCATGTGCTGAAAAACGCTCTCGTCAATACCACTGATAATCTGAAACACGATATTTGGAAACCAGTCATAGGTGTAGTGCAATATTATAAATATGCCTAAAAAAATAAGGCTTCGAATATATATGTATTTATGGTCATCTATATTCATTTAAATCCCATGTATCAAATATATTACTTAAAGTAATAATATTAGTGGTAAAAAAGAAAGTGTAATCTATATTAAAATTACCTAAACTAACAATTTATCCTTTATACTAGTTAGAATTAGACACAAGTTGAATCTTTTTAGGACTATTCAATATTAAGAATTGATATCGAAGTATATACTAAAAAAAAATAACTTAGATATCTAACGTTCTTAATCTTGCAGACATATTTTTCCTTCTCAATATCTTCATAAAATCGTCTTCTTTTTGCTTTAATCTACCCAAGAATGAGTCTAATTTATCAAAATTATTAAACCAATGTTCCTCTCCATTTACTATAATTTTTACGCCTTTTCTATCGTTATTATTAATGATAGCATAAATTCCTCCTATCTCGGAATCATGTTTGATAAAGATTTTTTCACCTTCCACATTTTCATTCTTTTCATTTCCTTTCTTAGCCCAAAATTGATTTTTAAGAAGATAACTTCTGTACATACTCATCTTTTCCCACACACGACCTATTTTTTTATGTATTTTCTAAAAGTCATCAAGATATCAATAATGATAACCCTTAGAGTAGTATCCAAGTAATATAAGATCAGTTGTAGTAATAGAATACTGTGTTATCCGTATAATATCCACGTAGTACGCGAATTTTAATTCTTAATTACTATTTTAACTCATATTACTCAGATGCGTTATAATCAAAAAACATCAATTTAGTATTTAAATGACAAAGTAAACGGAAATAAGGTAAATACTATAAAATAATTACTTTGGGTCATCCCAAAAAAATTTCCATTGCAAGTTTGTAATATGGGTACGGTTTTTAAAAATAAAAATTCAATTTAAATATTAGACAAATAATTTATACTTAAGTACGAACCGAATAAGGAGATTAGTGTTAAGCGAAGTAACTACTTAAAATGATGCCAGAATACGACTTCTATATTAATCTATACGATGATTTCATTAATACTAGGAACGATGAAGACCAGAAAATTTTATGGAAATTGCACAAAATTCTTGATTTAATGAAAATTACCAGTGAAAACGATCCAACCGGATTCATGGAAAACGGTCTTAGAATGATTATGCTTCTCTTTAATAAATATGACATAACCTCTTGCGATCTGAGTGGCAATGATTTATTTGAGACTTTCCCCGATAAAAAAGAAGAACTACTTTTCATCTTAAAAGACGAGTTTACCTAAACTCTTTTTCAAACTTCCACACATCGTCTTGTATTGTGTGAAGATTTTTCACTACTTTACCGGACTTTAACTCTTCCATTTCTTTAGCGTCAAGCAATGATTTCCCTATAGCCAAAGCTCTATCGTGATTTTCATCCACAATTACTACGATATCGCCATTCTTTATCGTAGGATCGATCTTTGTGATGCCTGGTCTCATTACATCAGCTGAATTTGTCACAAAACGAATAGCTCCTTTATCAACAACGATTTTCTTCATTTTTACTTGCTTATTTAAAAGTAGGGTTAAAACAGGGATGTAACCCTCTTTAGATTTCCAAAGTTTTAATACATTATTTACTGCATATAATGTATCTCCAGCATCAGTTTGGATTACTTCTATCCGAGCTTTTTTAGGAAAGATTTGATTTACGAATTTTTCGTCGTATTGCGTTAAGATATCATCTTGTAATTCTTTTATTTGAGATTTTTGTATGAAATGTCTGTGTTTAATATTCATAGTCCATAGTTTAAATAAAAATCATCAAATAAAAACCTTTTATATCCCCGTGTTTGTATTAACTTTGAGAAATGACCAAAGTTCATTCCACCGCGGTTGTGATCATTCCTCCAAAAGAGGTTTGGGGGGAGATTCAAGATATCCGAAAGAAGTATGATAGACATATTCATAGGTGGATGCCCCACATCACTCTATTATATCCATTCAGGCCCCAATCTGAATTTAATAACCTCAAATCTCTGTTTTTAACGACATGTAAAAAAATAGAAATATTTGATATTTTTTTAAAAAAATTCAAATATTTTCATCACGGAAAACAGAAATATACTCTTTATTTGGACCCAGAGTCAGAAACCCTAATCGCATATCTCCAACATAAGATCTTGGAAATTATTCCCGATTGTAACGATGTCACATTATATAGAACCGGTTTTCTACCCCATTTAAGCGTAGGTCAAATTGAGGGAAAAGACAACCTAAAAGTTAACCTAAAAAATCTACAGATTAACTGGAATCCCTTAAAATTCAAGATAACTTCAATTTATTTTATCGCGCGGGAAAAAGATAAATTATCCGAATTTAAAATAAAGAAAGAAATCTCTTTAAAATTAGATAGCTGTAAAAAAAATAACGCTATTTTTAATTCGTCTTAAATTTATAGACTAATTCTGCGATCTTATGAAAAACAACTTTCACATTATCTCCAGTTAAAGCTGAAGTTTCAATATATGGAGCGTTTAGTTTTTCGCTTAGATGTTCTGCCATGGGTAGTATTATTTTCCTCTCCTCTTTTAAATCTACTTTGTTCCCAATTAAAATTCTCGGCATTCCACTAAGACCATATTTTACTGCGGAACTGTACCAATTGTTGACATTACTAAATGTACTCGTACGCGTCATATCAAATACTAAAAGAATTCCATCTGCTCCGTTGAAATACGGACGGTGGAGCATGTAGAATTGAGGCTGACCTGCAATATCCCAAAACATAAGATTTATTTTAGCATCCAAGTCCTCTAAATCAATTACTTCTTTTAAAATCGAAACCCCAACGGTTGGCAGATATTTTTCTTCAAATTGATTAGTAGCAAAATTCGTAAGAAGGCTCGTTTTCCCAACAGCAGGGTCACCAATTACGATAACCTTATAAATCGATTCAGTTTTCCCTTTAAAGATGATATCTTCATCTTTATTCTTGTTATTGCTCATATGATTTTCGATCGTTTGTGTTTTTAATTTAATTTAATTATAATAATTATGAACTTCTTATTTATATTTCTTAACAATTTAATACCACGATTTTAGCATTAGCTTAGAAAAGTAAAGTTCTAATGAAAATTTTTTTCAAAATAATTTTAGAGTAACTAGTCCTTATTGTTATTTTAGAATAAGTAAATGGCATTAAACAATAATAAACAAATTATAATTCCTTGTTACTTTTTATCTACTCATAATACTTACTAAAAATTGAGCAGATCTGATTCAAACTTTGATAAAAGCGATAACATTTGATCTTTGGAACACATTATTTCAAAATATATCCTACACCAAAACAAGGAAAGCTCTAATCGAAAAATTCTTAAAGGGAAATGGATCTAAAATTTCGTATGCACAATTACAGAAAGTTTTTGATAAGAATTTCAATTTCCTAAATCCAGGGTTAAAGGGTGAGCAATTTAAGCATATATATACCCAAACCAGAATAAAAAATATATTTGATGAACTGCGGTTTGAAATTAAAATAGAAGCGAGCAAAGAAATTAAAAATGTATTTGAAAGTCTTATGCTTGATAATCCTCCAGCTTTAAGAAAGGGAGTTCTCGAGACATTAAAAACTTTGAGCCTCGATTACCGTATCGGTATGATTTCCGATACCGGAATTACACCCGGTAGGATAATTCGAGAAGTTTTAAAGGATTATAATATTTTGGACTTTTTTGAGGTTACTGTCTTTTCTGACGAAACAGGTTTTTACAAACCCCATCCAATTGCGTTTAAAACGGCATTAGATCACCTTGATTGTTCTCCAAGAGATGCAATACATGTTGGTGATTTATTGGATACCGATATAAAGGGAGCAATTAATTATGAAATGCAAACTGTTTGGATTAGAGCCCCTCAAACTCGCAATCCCGGTGATATTATACCTGATTACGAGATATCAGAAATTCCCGAAATTCTCGAAATTATGAAGAAGTTAATTCATAAAGGATCTAACTCTTAATCATTAATTTATTAATCCAAAAAGTGATGTTTTCTATTAAACGATTTTTTATTGACTTTGAAGATGAATTTTGTTCATCCATTAAATCATCTAATGAACCTGCAGAATCTAATATAGTTATTATTTGTGAAATTTCATACAACATTCTATGACCGCCCGTAAATTCATAAATATCTTCTTTTATTTGTTCTAAAATTGTTTTAACAGCTTGGGGATCATCATCATTTTCTAATTTTGTTCTTAGATCATTTAACTGATTTACTATCAAATCCTTTTTGTCTGTTGCCGATTCATCTCTATTGATGGTGTTCTTCAGTTCTGACTTTTTTGAAGGAGGGGCGGTTATATTAATTATTAACGATTTAATCAAGTTTATTTCGTCTTCTAAGAGTTTTTGATTTTGGATTACATTGCTTAATTGAGGTATCAAACCCTTGATAGTTATTGTAGTTTTATTTAAATCTTCAACCATGTCAGTTAATTGGGTGATTTTCAGATTGGTTTGGCCCATTTTAGTTATAATATCTAAACCAAATTTTTCTAATATTGAAGAAAATGCGGTCATTTTTTCATCGAATTCTTTTAGAGAAACAGATGAACCTTCTGGGTTTGTATCCATTGATTTCACTTCAAGGCATTAAATATTGAATTTTTCTTCTATCTAAAAAAATAGTTTTTTTGCCACTTTTAGGGAGAATATTATATAAGATCAATTTTTTATTCTTTTTATAAGTAAATAAATAATGCACAAAAATATAAATCCAAGTTTTTTGGATTAAAATTTTTCGCTTATCAAATTTCTGTGATCAATTTGATTCAGTATATCAATATTCTCACCCGTGATGGTAAATCATTATTGTACCGAAATTATGGTAGTTCAGATGTCGATAGAGACTTGTTAGCGGGATTCTTAAGCGCTTTCTCGGGTTTTATAAAGGAAATCAGTAAAAGCGACATCAAATCTACAGCTACAGATGAATTCAAGTATTTTTACACCATTATTGATGAAATTATCATTGTAGTCTGTTCTGATCTTAGTGAGGATGACGCAGCAGTCAACTCAAAAATTACCGATATAAGGGTAAAATTTATCGAAGAGTATGGAGAAATACTAAAGAGTGGCGAATGGTCAGGAAATCGCAGTCTGTTTGCAGAATTTAAAAGAGAAATCGACGATTTTATCCTCGGATCTATTAAGGTGTCGATAATTGGTTTAGGGGGAGTGGGTAAAACTACACTCCTACGATTAATCTGTGGCGAAGATATTAACTTAGAATATCAACCAACCATATTTGTGGATATCACGAATTATGATGGAACAGAAATAGGTGTAGATCGCTCCATTATGTTGTGGGATTTCGCTGGTCAATCCAATTTTAGGTCCCTCTGGAAGAGCTTACTTGATAAAACTGATATAGTTCTATTAGTTCTCGATTCTACTTTTGAAACGTTAAATCCCACTAAAGACATAATTCATGATATTTTAGACAAGCATTATAAGGATAAATTAGTTATTGGAATAGCAAACAAGCAGGATATACCAAATCGACTCACACCTCAATTTTGTGAAAAAATGTTATCTGAGATAGTAAGAGAGCCTCCTATAAAAGTACACGGTATGATTGCGATTAATTCTGATTATCGAAAAATGATACACGCGATTTTAAGAGATGCGATAAATAAAATTTCTAATACATCTGAACCTAATTAGAAATCTTAGTCAAAGCAAAAAAATTTAAGAATTTCATAATTATTGCTAATTATTTAATATTTTGTTATTGTGATGAATTTGATTGATTTTGAATTAGAAGACATCTCATTTATAGACAGCGGAGCATATAAGACGCTAAAATTACCCAAATTAACTAAAGAAGAGAAATTTCTGATTGATCCAATTGTTGCACCAACCTCTGGTTTAAGAATTCAAATTCTAGATCAATTTGAAGAAAGAGGAGAGAAAAAGTTATTACTAACTAACAGGAAGCTTTTCCTGTTTTTCCGTGTGTTTAAAGCTATTAGTCAACAATACAAAGAGATGAAAAACGGTAAAAACCTTAAAATTTTAATAGCTACAGATGATAGGCCTACTAAAAGCATATTACTACAATATTGCTCTCAGATTTTTGCTTACGATGGATATGAGATTTTTTATCAAGAGGATATCTCTGGAGAATCTAAAATTTCTTCTCCATACGGGGCAGCTTCTGTTGCATTGATAGAAGAAATTAAATTGATTATTGTTTTAACTGCTTCTCATAATGAATTGTCGTGGAATGGTATTAAGTTTTATATTGATTATCCAATGCCAATGTCGGGAGACTTATTTAAAGTTATTTCTAATAAGGCACTAAAATTTAAAGAAATTGGTTTTGATCCAAAATTTAAACCTATTCTTATTGACGCTGAAAAGAAAAACAATGACTATGTTATAAGTCTTATTTCGAAAGTATTAGAAATAGAAAGCCTTAAGAATAAAAAAATAGTAATTTGGCCTTATTTGGGTAAAGCTAGAGGAATAGTAAACTTGTTCACATGTTTGGGAGCCAATGTTATTTTAATCGACGAAGAAATAAATCCTCCGAATCCTATACAGGAAATCCGAGAAGATAAGTTGAAACAAGTTATGGAATCAGAACGCTCAGAAATAGCAATACTTCTAGATGCAGATAGAGATAGAATCGCTTTGTACGTGAAACAGAATGGCGAATATAATTTTTACATTCCTAATGAGATTTATTCTGCTTTACATAATATCTTGGCTAATGACTACGGGAAAAAAATCATCAATGTGAGAACTATTCCAAGCGACTTAAGAGGCGATGATACAAGTTTTATAAATATTTTAACCGGTGTAGGATATAAGCATTTAGGCGTAATATTATACTATTTATTAGGAATAAATGTCGATCAATCAAAAGTAGATAAAGCTATTCTATATTTTGAAGATGAAAATAAGCATTTGAAAAAAATTAATAACGCAGAACCTTTAAAACGAATATTATTTGAAAAAATTCAGAAAAACGACTTATTTGAGGAAAAATTTTTAATAGTAATGTGGGAGGAATCAGGTGGACACACACTTAACATTCTAAATTCGGTCGGAACCGATAACTTCGATGGATTCCATTTTGAATCTGAGTTTGCAATTATAGCAGACAAGTATCCTGTGCCTGCGCTCGTGTTAATTACAGAACTTATCGCTCGAGGCCACGAAATCTCAAAATCTATCGATTGGTCAATAAAAGGAATAAATAGGACTATATCTGCGGTAGATAAAGAAAAAATTAAAATTATGAGAAATTTTGCTAAAAACGACAATAAAATCCTTTCAATTAACAACAAAGAGTACAAAGTGAGTGCGCTATCGGATAACACTAACAGTATAGATATTTTCCGGCTAAAAAGTGAAGACTCAACCTTGTATTTTAGGCCAAGTGGGACGGGTCCAGAAGTACGGTTTTATATCTTTGGTAACCGCGAAACTCATTTAGAGGAACTAAAGGTAGTACAAGAATACATAAAACAACATTATTCATAACTCTTAAAAAATTTAGTTCTAATCGTAATTAATAGCCGGATACATTTAATTAGTGATCAACTACAGCATCGAGCTTTAAAAATACGAATATTCACTTTCCATTTTAAATATCGATAAGAGCTTAAACTAAATTAAGCAATAATAGTGAATTACATATACTGTTAGAATAGAAAATGTTGAAAGACTATTAAACGCCCTTGAAAGAATTCTAAGTTAACAAAAACTTTAACATTTCTTTTATATTTTTGTTTTAGATGAGAAAGGATTAGTCTAATTTAGAAGCAAACTGATAATTGAGGTTGTAATTGATTTTACACTAATTACTATTAGAAAACAAAAAACCACGACTTGAAATGCTTTTATGGGAATTTTAGGAGTAAGGCGTTGCCCAAATTTAGTTCCAAGAAAAATTATTGGAAATCCTAAAAGAAATAGTAGAAACAAATCATAAGGGAAAATATTTGTTGTGAAATAAAATGGAGTTCGTGCAATAGATAGAGAGAATCCAATAGCAGCGAAATTTTCAATAAAATTTTCTCTATAATGCCCTGTTTTTTCAAGCATTGCTACATTAAGTGGTCCTACTGCGCCTATCAAAGCAGCTAATAATCCATAGCTGAACCCCCCCGCGATTATTAAGGGAGAAGTAGTATTTATCAAGCTTTTTAACTCAATATCTTCTTTTTTTTTTAAATACTGACATAATCTCAGAGTTGAATAGCCAAAAATAAAGATTCCAAGAATCAGTTCTATCCATTCTAACCTAATTTCAATAAGTAAGAAAGTACCAAAGATTGTTGCGGGAATACCTAACGACAAAAATCTTATAAAATAGCCTTTATCTAATAAAGTGCGATATTTTATAAAATTAAGCAAGGCAGTAAGAATACCCCAAAGATTTACTAGAATTACTGCGTTTTTAATTCCAATTAATGGAGTTATGATAGGAATTAAGATAAGAGCGTCTCCAAATCCTATTATTCCATAAACCATGCTTGAGAAAAAGATTGCGATTAGTGAAAAGTATATTATCATTTATAAAAAAACTCCCCAATCTGATACTTGAGAAAAAGAACCTTACTTTTTACTTTTTTCTGATTTATTGTCCAGCATGGATATTAAATATCATCAATTTTTTTCTGAACTGGTCCTTTTTTTTTAGTTTTGCCAAACAACATTTCCTTGTTCTTTTCCACGAATTTCCAACTAAATCCTGAGAGTTCTTTTAAAGGACCCTCGATCCCTTTTGGATTTCCAGTTCGGGTATAAGTAACTTCTGTATGCTTTATAGCTTTGAACACTTGATAGGGAGTTTCGTATCTTTCGATTAAGGATTTAGCCTTTTTTGGACCTATGTCTACGAATCCTTCTACAATAAAGCTTCTTCTTTCTTCAATGCTCATGCTCTTAGGTGCTTTTCTGGAGAGGATAGTCGTTCCATCTTTTACCTGTTCGCGATAAGCTATTCTTTCAATCACGATAGCAGTATCGTTTAAGTTGCGTGTAGGGATTACTGCCAATCCTATCTTATAAGCAATTTTCGCTAGTGCTCCATATATAGAAGCAATTTTCATTCCCGTATTCTCAAACACTTCGTCATTCAATCCTTCTAAAATTAGAATTGGGGTTGTATAGGTTTCTTTTAGGCGAAGACATTGTTCAAATAAACGATTGTCAATTATAGAGGACACAAAATCAAAGCCTTCTTTTCTTTCAATCGCAACATCTTCACTTATGACGATGTCAGCAATGTCTAGTTGCTTTATTTCAAAACTAATATTAGGGAATTTAGTTTCAATTAATTTTATTAGTTTTCGTTCTCTAGTATCAATAATTATATTCAGGGGTTTTACTTGGTTCATTGTTCTTATATTTCCAATGAATTCTTGTTATTAATTTTATAATTTTAATTAGATAAATAAAATAAATCAAATTATAAAAATAAAAAGATGTAAATTTAATTTTTAGTTTTGATGGAATTTCTTTTTCTCTTTTATTTTATCTCGCAAGAACGGAATCAGAAGCGTTATTCCCATTATGACCATTACTACGAGGAATGGTAAGAGAAATATGCCTAACCAACCATTAAACTCGCTTCTATATACCCCTCCGTTTGTTGAAATAGCATTTTCCAAAATAAATTGAATCACATCTTGAAAAAAAATAAACCAAATTGCATAAACAGCAATCACTATAATTATAAAGTATAAGGTTAAAGGAGAGAGTTTTAATTTTCTGGACATTTTTTACACATGTGTTAAATTTAAAAATTATTATAGTATTTTATATTTTTATATATTTAACTTTTGTATATTACACAAAATCACAAATCTCGTATAGGAATTTGAGATTTTCCAATTAAAAATGCTTTATTCGAATAGTTTGAGTGTTAAGTATTACATCCTTATTTATTTAAATAAAAAAAATGTCTATTTATTTCTTAAAAATTTGTAAATAGACTTTCTATCTTTCAATCTCTCAGTAAAGTATTTTTATTTACATAAATTTAAATGATATTTAATAATTACAAAACGAATAAGAAGTATAAGAAAAAAAAATTCTAAATGGAATCTTATTTTGGTTCCTCATTAATTTTACCAAAGGGGAAGAATTAACTTTGCGCATACTACTTATAAAACCTAGTTATTCTAATGTTTATAGGTGGGGGCCTCAAACAGACATTATAACTCCCCCATTGGGATTGGAATACATAGCTGCTTATATCAAAGATATAGCGGATGTTCGCATAATCGACAATCGTCTAGAAACAATAAATTTGAAAGTTATTGAGAAAGCGATTGAGCAGTACCAACCAGATTATGTCGGGATTAGTTGGAATTTTAGCTCTCAGATTGATATTGCCCGCAGGATCGCTAAAATTGCTAAGTCCTACGGTTGCCGAACGGTTGTTGGCGGGTGGCACCCAACTCTTGTACCGAGCGAAACACTTGAATTTCCCTCGATCGATATCGTCGTAAGAGGTGAGGGAGAAATCACATTTAGAGAGCTGATTCAAAACAACAGCCCTGTTGGGATCTTAGGTTTATCATACAAACAAGATGGAAAGCAGATCCACAATCCTGATCGAGAATTAATGAATTTAAAGCATGTTCGACCGCCTGCTCGTCACTTCCGATCAGTATTAGCAAAAAAAACATATAATTTCTTTGGCATTCCCGTTGATTGCATCGAAACCAGTCGAGGTTGTCCATACTTTTGTAATTTCTGCAGTATCCATCATTTCTTTAGAAAAAAATACCGACAACATGCAATCCGTGATATAATTAAAGAGCTACACTCGAGCGAGATTAGAAATCGAGCTGGTCTCATTTATGTCATCGATGATAATTTCGTAGTGGATCATAAATTCGTGATAGATTTGTGCAATGCCATTATCCAAAGTCGTATAAACAAGTACTTCATGACCCAGGTTCGAGTTGATATGGTCGTAAATCATCCTGAAGTTTTCAAGAAGATGGCAGACGCTGGATTCATTTACCTGTTTCTGGGTTTGGAAAGCTTCTCTGACGGAACATTGGAAAAACTCAACAAGCAAATTAAATTCAAACAGATCAAGTCCGCATTAAAGATTCTTCACGATCTCGGTTTTTTTGTCCATGGAAACATCATTCTAGGCGCGAACCTCGAGGATACGAGGCAAGATCTCGAATCTACCATTGAGATTGCGAAAAATTTGGATGTTGATCTACTCACCTATTCCTTGCTGACTCCGTTTCCCGGGACGGAACTGTGGGAGCAAGTCTTGAGTGAGGATCTCTTGCTCACCAGGGATTGGCACCAATTCACCTGGTCAGATCCCGTTATCAAATATCCATACTTATCATCCGATGAATTAAGTTATTTCTTAGGTAAGTCTTACAAGGAAACCATGTCCTTTCATAGACCTTGGCAGGGAATTAGAAGACTCGTTCAAACGCGAGGGTTGAAATATAACATGTTAAGAATAGCTCCTATTGACATTTTCAAGATGTACTACCAAATGTTGAAGAATTTACGGAAAATACTTTCCAATAAATAAAATAAGAAGAAGTAAAAAAACCAAATCTTAAGGTTTTTTCATTTGTGTAATACCTTATTATTTTTCTTTATCGCATTTTTTATTAAATCTTTTATTTGACTATAAGAAATAATTAATATAATTTTAATTTTTAAAGGGTTCAGTTGTATTCTGACGAGTTACTGAGTCAGTGTTCCGCTTTAGGAAATTTACTATGTCTTTCCTATTGAACAACCTATTATTTATTAAAATGAAAATGAGAATTAAAAACCCAGCAATTTCAGTTAGATAAACGGTTGGATCGTTAAACAGTGTATAAAGCCATAATTCTAAGGGTACCTCTATTAATATAAATTCATATGAGATAAACGGAAAAAACAGTGGAACTTCTGGTAAGTCTAAAATTAGATGGAATACCATTCCTAGCAAAAATAGGACCGAAATGTCCGTTTTCTTTTTTACAATTAAATGTAGAATCATAAAACTAATTAAAATAAATAGGATAGTATGTGAAATACCTCTTCCGGAGCCAAGATTCATGAATAGTAGCGGTTTATCGATAATATCAGGAAGTAGAGAACCAACTATCAGAGCAACTCTATTAAATTTGAATTTTCTTTTTATTAAGGGCAATTCAAAGATAAGTAGTGGAAATGCTACATGAAATATTAGAAAAAACTCGAAAACCTCACTCAAAAGCCATACAATTTAATAAAAAAATTAATCAAATCAGGTAAGAAGAATAACAAAATCAAAAAAATAATAAATTCTATTGTAATCTTAATAGCTCTCTTTACTAAATAAGTGTAAGATATAATTTTATGTTCAGCCATAATTCTAATTTGATAGGATTATTTTTAGTATTCCTTTAGTGCTTCCTCTACTGTATAGTTCTTGTGTACAATTTTAGAAAGGCCTTCAACCACCTTCGTAGGATTTTCTGATTGGAAAACATTTCTTCCAATAGCAACTCCCGCACCTCCGGCTTGAATAGAATCATAGGCCAATTGAAACAATTCTGGAATCGTGTCCATTTTTGGACCACCTGCTATAATCACAGGAATATTTACTCCCTTTACGATGTATTTGAATGAATCAATATCTCCAGTATAGTTCGTTTTAACTATGTCTGCTCCTAATTCAGCGCCAACTCTTACGGCAATATTAACAGCATCAGGAGCGTTCTCATCTGTAATTTTTTTCCCTCTGGGATATATCATAGCCAATAAGGGGACGCCCCATTCTCTTGATGCCTCTATAACAGTATGTGCGTCCTGAAGCATTTCTGGTTCTTCGTTAGCACCTATATTGATGTGAATCGAGACTCCGTCCGCTCCCATTTTTAACGCTCGTTCTACTGAACACACTAACACTTTTTTATTAGGATCTGGTGTTAAATTAGTGGCCCCTGAAAGATGGATTATTAATCCGATATCTTTTCCGAATTGTCTATGTCCAGCTCCAACCATTCCAGAGTGCTCCAATACCGCATTTGCACCACCCCTCGCAACTTTATCGATCATATCAACCAAATTTTCTAAACCCTTAATAGTGCCCATAGTTAAACCGTGATCCATGGGAATAATTATAGTTTTTTTACTTTTTCGATCGAAAAACCGTTCAATTCTTATTCTCTTTCCTATATTCGACATTCATATCAAATTTTTAGTTTTACTCATTTGTTTTTTATAAATGACAGTAAAAATATAAAATTATATACTTAGAAAATCAAAAAGAGTTGAGAAAACATAATTACAAGAAATATTATAAAATATATGTTATTATACTCCCGATTCAATTGATAATTACAGTGAGGACAATACTGACGATCAAATCTATTAACTCCTATCCGTTTTTTAGTTTCTGGTGCAACTTGTTTTTCACATTTCTTACAGTATTGCATTGGTTGTTCTCGCTTAAGTTTTTTTCGTTCATGCTGACGCTTACTAACGCTATTGAGTAATAAATCTATTATACATGTTAAAACAAACAGACCTACAACTCCCCCAATAATCAATATCTGAATAAAACCCATTCTTTTTCTCTCCTATTTATCTGAGTAAATCTACTTTAATTGATATTATAACCTTTTTTTATTTAAACCTAAACTCCTAAAATACGGGTTAGAAGAATTATTCAGTGTCAATAGAACATAGATTGCCGATAAACAGTTATAAAATAGAATATATTGAAAGGTTCAAATTAAATATAATAATAGAAAGAGATATTTTACCAAGGTCTTCTAAGAGTAGTAGGTCTACTCATTTCAGATTTATTTGGATAATCTAGATTGTAATGAATACCACGACTTTCTTTTCTGGATATTGCACTCACTATTATAAGTTTAGCAACTGTAGCTAGATTTCTTAATTCTACGAGGTTTTTTTCGATTTTAAAATCCCAATAATATTGGTTTATCTCGTCAAGTAAAAGATTGATCCTTTTCTTAGCTCTTTGAAGCCGTAGGTCCGTTCGCACAATTCCCACATAATTCCACATAAACCTTCTGATTTCATCCCAATTTTGAGTAATTACAACTGCCTCAGTTGATGGTACAGCATTTCCGGGTTCCCATTCTTCAAATTCATTAATTTCTAAATTTTTTGCATTATTGAAAATAGCATGAGCACACTCATGAGCACACACTAAACCTTCAAGGAGAGAGTTACTTGCCAATCTATTCGCTCCATGCAGTCCAGTATAAGCTGATTCTCCTATTACATAAAGGTTTTTTACCTTAGTAGAACCGTCTATTTTAGTTAAAACGCCTCCACAGCAGTAATGAGCTGCAGGAACGACTGGAATAGGTTCTTTGGTAATATCAATGCCAAATTTCAAACATGCATCATATACTCCTGGGAAATGATTTCTTATAAAATCTGGACTTCTTCTAGAAGCAATATCTAGAAGAACATGGTCATCACCAGTTCGCTTAAGTTCAGCATCAATTGCTCTCGATAAAATATCCCTGGGTGCTAACTCTCTAGAAAGATGGTAATATTGCATAAATTCATTACCCCTTATGTCTTTAAGAATTGCGCCTTCACCACGCATAGCCTCAGTAATCAAAAATGATTTTGCATATGGATGGTATAAGCATGTAGGGTGAAACTGAAAAAATTCCATATTTGCGATTATAGCTCCAGCTCTATATGCCATAGCAATTCCATCTCCTGATGCTACATCGGGATTGGTTGTATATAGATAAATCTTTCCCGCACCACCCGTTGCTAAAATAGTAGCCTTAGCTGCAATATTGTGTATAACTTCAGATTGTTGGTCTAAAACATATGCCCCAAAGCACTGAAAATTCTTAGCGTATAAGTTAATCGCACACCAGTGTTCTTTAATTTCAATATTATCAATTTTTTTTACTACTTCAATGAGTTTTTGCTCGATATTTTCCCCTGTTTGGTCATTTACATGGAGGATTCTTCTTTCCGAATGTCCACCTTCCTTTCCAAGATCGTATTCTCCATTTTCATTTCTCGTAAAATTAACTCCAATATCAATCAATTCGTTTATTCTTTCTGGTGCTTGCGTTAGAATTCTCTTTACTATTTCTTCATCACATAACCCGTCTCCAGCTTTTATTGTGTCCTGTATGTGTTTATTAAAACTATCATTATCATTCCAAACACTCGCAATTCCTCCTTGTGCATAAAAAGTGCTACCTTCCTCTAAGTTATCTTTTGTTATTAGTAGTATTTCTTCATCTGGAGATAAATGCGCTAACTTTATAGCTAGGGTTAATCCCGAGATGCCTCCTCCAATTATAAGAAAATCTGTTTTAGTATTCAAAAGAATCGTGTGCTTTTTCAATTTATGATTAACTATTATAAGATCATAATCAGACAACAATTAAAGTAAATTTCTAATTCGTTTTATTGATATTATAAAATTTTTACGATTATCTCTCACATAGAGTCTAAATAGTAATTTTTTTTTAAGTATTTACATTTTCACACCTAATTTACAATCAATGTAGTTCTAATTTAAATGACAAAAATAAAAAACGTACTTTTTTTGTGCTCGGGAAACTCATGTAGAAGCGTATTTGCTGAATATTATGCAAAATGGTTAAAAAACACATCTTATAAAGACCAATTACGGGATGTTAATTTTGACTCCGCGGGAATTCGTCATTATTTTGAAACACCCCGCGAAGGTACAGTCAAATATCTCTTATCTAAAGGGATAAGTGTAGAAGGTTTTGTTGCTAAAGATATAACTGAAGAACTGATAAATGAGCAAGATCTAATTTTAGGGTTTGAAGCTCGATATCATGTAAGAAAATTAAAGAGAAGATTTAAACATATTGAGAATTTAGATGGAAAAGTTTTTATGTTACTTGAATTTGCAGGTCAAGAAGACAATTGGGAGATCGAAGACCCTATCCATTTACCTCTAGAAGAATATAATAAAATTCTTCAAGTTATTGAAGGCGGTATAAACAGATCTATAGAGAAAATTATTAAAATTAATAAATCAGAATAACCATAAAGCAATGAATAAGAAATTCAGAATTCTTTTTATTTGTCTCGGAAATACCGCAAGAAGTCCCGCAGCGGAATATTTAGCACGATACTACGCAAATAAAAAGGGAATTGATTTAATTTTCGAAAGTGCTGGCTTTATAAATGCATTTTCATATATGCAACCTCAATCTCGAGACTATTTGAAATCAAAAGGAATCGACTACTCCGACTTTCACCCTCAAATTATCAATCGTAAATTACTCGAAAAACAAGATTTGATAATAACAATGGAGATATCACATGCTCAAGAGATAAGAGATAACTATCCCGGGATTGTTGACATCGATAAAAAAACATTCACATTAAGAGAATTTAACGGAGAAACAGAAGGATTAGACATTATTGATCCATACTATACGAGTGCTAATACTTACAAGAAAGTTCTTAAAATCATTGATGAAAACATTGAAAAAATGATAAATAAAATAATAAAAATTAATAACTCCAACTCTTAATTACCCAATAGGAGCATCCACCACATGATAAGAAGGATATTGTTCATTTGTTACGCCAATACATGTCGCACTCCTGCGGCATTTGAATTTGCTAAGCTTTACGCCAACAAGTTTGGTTTAAAAGGAGTAATATTCGATTCTGCTGGCTGGCATATTGTTTTCAATCACGCACAACCCGAAACTATCGAATATCTTAAATTAAAAGGAATTGAAATGAACGATTTTAAACCTAAACCAATTACCGGAGAATTGATAGAGAAACAAGATCTCATAATTGGAATGGAAAGATATCAATTAACAAAAATTAAAAATAAATTTAAGACTATAAAAGAAGATTTAAGAGGCAAATTATATACATTAAAAGAATTCAATGGTGCAGACAAGAAGAATCTGAATATTCCTGATCCGTATAAAAAGGAGAAAGAGAGATATTTTGAAATACTAGAGATTGTCGAAAAGAATGTAGAGATGCTTGTGAAGAAAGTTGGGAAAATAAACCAAGCAAATTAAGAATAAGAATAGAGTGTACCTAGGATCTTGTAAAATGCATATTTTGTTTGTTGTTCCTATATATCAAGTACAAATATTTAAAATTATTAACACTATTTGAAAAATTAATAATAGTTCTTATTCACCTCCTAATGAATCAAATAACTCTTAATAATGCTGTTATAGAAATTTTCGTTGGCGATTTAGTGAACGCTCAATACAGCTCAATTGCAATTTCTACAAATAGTCGGCTTTTAAAAGAAGCAGGGCATAAAATACAGGTGGAATGTAATCAAATCATTAGTAAGAGATCAAATATTCCAATGGGAAGTGCAGTAATTACATCCTGGGGTAAATTGAATGCTAACTTTATAATTCAGGTTAGAGCGGGCCACGATCAAAAAAAATTAATGTTAGCTACATGGAATTCTCTGATTTTAGCTGAAAAAGAAGGAATTTCTTCAATTGCCTTTCCTCCAATATCAATAGATGTTATTGGTTTTAACGCCACTATTTGCGCTGGTATAATGATTCCAACGATTCAGAAGTACATCTTACAGCGGAATATTAATTTAAAAAATATCTCAATCTGTCTTGAAAGCTTACCTGAATATAAAGAATTTGAAAGAGTTCTTACCGCTGTGACTGTTTCCCTTTTTTCTTAGATTTTAAAATGTGTTAGAATTCTTTTTTCTCTTATTATTAAATAATTATTCAAAAAATGAAACCTTAAATAATAATAATCTATGTTATATGTAAGATTTTTAGTTCTAGTATAAATCTGTTTGAATTTAGACAGTATTGTCGAATTTTAGCTAACATTTAGCCTATATATTAGGAAGGGGATTCCTTATGGAAACAAATGATATAGATGAGAATTTTTTAATCGATTTAAATAGCAGTATTCAGAATGACATGTCAAATGTTGATTCGCTAAGGGGATTTGAAATAATCTCTGAATCTATAGTCTACGAAATTCTTGATATTTTTGGAAGAAACAGTTTGCTTTCGATGTTATATCAAACAGGGTCAGGACCAGGAGAGGATATCGCTAAAAAAATAAAACAAAAATATCAGAAAAATGAATTTGGATTTTTTGAGGCTTTGAAAATCTTAATGATAGAGTTAAAAGAATTCTACTCGATGCAAATTAGGGAAGTTCAAGAATTTCAAGATCATTTTAAAATAATTATAGAAAACTATTGTTTTTTACGGAATCCTTATAGTCATAGAGAAAAACTTGAGCCGGGTAAAGCTTTTTGTCGAATAAATAAAGGGTATTTCGAAACAGCATTTAAAAAATTATTGGGAGATAAATTTAAAAAAGTAGAGATTAACTTTCTTCGCAACGATCTAGAAAACGATGTTTGTATAGAAGAAATTATCGTTTATCCTTACCTTGAAACATTATAAATTATATACAAATAGATCATTCATTTTTACTTTTTTAGAAACGAAATGTCAAAGATTAAAAAAAATTTTGAATTAGTTTACATATTACAATCTGATTTTAAAAAACATAAAAATAAAATGTAAAAGTTGGTAAACTAAAATGGTTGAAATAAAGAACATTGTAATGATAGGTGCTGGTTTAATGGGTCATAACGCTGCTCAAATCTTTCTGATGGCGGGTTATAATGTGACCCTAGTTGACATTAAAGACGAATTCGTTGACGCGGGTGTCGCAAAAATTGATGAGGGTTTAAAAAAGCTTGAAGCAAAAGGAAAATTAGGTGAAGGGAATTCAGCTGCCAATTTAATGGGAAATTTGAAGAAATCGATCGATCTTGCAAGCGCAGTAAAAGACGCTGACTTTGTTATTGAAGCTGTTATCGAAAAAATGGATGTTAAAAAGCAAGTGTTCAAAACTTGCGACGAAAATGCACCACCACATTGCATTCTAGCAACAAATACCTCAACAATGAGTATTACAGAAATCGCTAGCGCAACAAAGAGAGAAGATAAAGTAATAGGCATGCACTTTTTCAATCCCCCTATTTTAATGAGATTAGTAGAAATAATAGCGGGCGAGAAAAGTTCCGATGAATCTATGGATATAGGTGTTGAAATTGGAAAAGGGCTTCCCTGCTTAAAAGGAAAAAGATTTGTACCAAAAGTATTGAAAGATCGCCCTGGGTTTATCGTAAACCGTTTGAACGCTCCAGTTCAAATTTACCTTAATTGGGTGTTTGATCAAGCAGCTGAAAAGGGTATACCATGGGAACAAATCGATGCTGACGCTGCCGGATTAATGCCAATGGGACCTTGTGAACTCGGAGATTATGTCGGACTTGATACTATGTTTCATGTAGGCAACTATTATGCAGAAACTTTATCTCCTGATTTTAAACCAGGAAAAGTTATTACAAAGATGGTCGAAGAGAATAAACTCGGACGAAAATCACCTCAAGGATTTTTCGATTGGTCAGCAGGTAGACCAAAAATCGATAAATCTAAAAAAGCAGGGTTATTTAGTGTTCAAAATTCCATGGCAATTATGCTAAACGAAGGTTGTCGCTTATTAGAAGAAAAAGTCGTTACTGGATTCAAGGTAATTGACGACGCGAACATGGCTGGAATGAATACTCCCGGACCTTTTGGTGGCGGTAAAAATCAATATGAAAATTGGTCAAAACTTCTAAATGATCTAGCAGACAAGACTGGTAAGGATTATCTAAGACCTTGTGAGTTAATGAAGTCTGGTGGCTTTGTTAAGATGAGAAAGTAAGGAAAATTTTTGAATTTAAATCATATTTTATTTCTCTTTTTTTTTTTAATTCTGTTATTTGGTAAATACGCATTATTTTGTGGTAAGATTCAATAAAATCAATAGAATTGATAAAAAGAAAAATTTGAAAGTTTTTAATTACTAAAGGATTACTACTAAATATTCATACATTAAATATTTAAGTGAAATAGAGAAAAACAAAAAATGTTATTTGAAGAGGTTAATATAAATGTCAGAATTTGAACATCTTAAAATCGAATGGCCCACAAAAGTGAATGAACAAGGTGAGGTTGTTCGAGAAGGGACAATTGATGGAAATTACGCTGTAATTTCAATAAACAGACCTGATAGATTAAACGCGTTAACGGATCAAGTTTTATCCGAAATTACTAGAGCGTTAAGACTTATGGAAGTAGACGGTAGCGTTCGAGCGGTTGTCTTACGTGGTACTAAAGACTTTACCAAGAAACCTGCGTTTTCTGCTGGAGCAGATTTAGCAAGTGCTTTTAACTCAGAGCTTAAACCTAATATTACTTGGCATATGGCATTAGCAATGAGAATTAAGCATCGCGAATATGACGAAATAGAACAATTTTCCAAGCCTCTTATTGCTGCTGTCGATGGATTTGCCCTTGGTGGTGGTTGTGAGCTAGTATTGTGTTGCGACATTGTCATTGTAACCGATAGATCTAAACTTGGCTTACCAGAAATTAATCGAGGTATATTTCCTGCTAATGGAGGAATTACCCGGATGGCTGAAAGAATTGGTACCAATAGAGCGTTGAGAATGGCTATGTTTGGTGAACCTATTGATGGGCAAACCGCAGTAGATTGGGGATTAGCTTCTTGGATCGCTCCTGCGGGGGAAGAATTTGAAAAACTTGTGCACGAAAAAGCTAAGTGGTTTGGAGATGCTCCAACTACTGCGCTATATGTAATTAAGAAATGCGTTAAGTTTGGAACAAGGGATATACAATTAGGATTAATGATGGAGCAAATGGGCTTTGGAATCAATCAAGTATCTTTTGATGCTAAAGAAGGAATAATGGCTTTTAATAGAAAGGTTAAATGTCCTAAATGTGGCGGTAAAGGTAAATTTGAGGACGGTACAACATGTAATGTCTGTCAAGGCAGAAGAAAAGTAAAAGATACCCCCCATTTCAAAGGGATATAATTAATTTTTTTTTTATTTTTTCTTAAATTTTATTTCTTTATTTTAATTATTAATTAAGTAATGGAAGATATCGTATTAATCGAAGAAATCAACGATGGAAACCTATTCCTAAGGAAAGTTTCTAAGGATGATATTTCCTTTTTTTATCAGAGTCTCAAAGAAAAAGAAATGATCAACTATCTCTCGCTTGGACCTCTAAGGTCTTTGGAACACTCAAAAAGAATGATAAAAAATTATCTAAGATCCTGGGATAAATTTCTTCAGTTCAATTACATTATAGAATTAAGAGATGATCGTACCGTTAAAAAAATTGGTTCAGTCAGTCTATGGGCAATAAACTGGCATCATCGTCGTTCGGGAGTAGGGATTTGGATTCTTCCGGAGTATTGGGAACATGGATTAGGTTCAAGATCAATCGTTTTAATTAAGAGGATAGCTTTTAATCACTTAAATTTGAACAGAGTCGAAGCGTATATCGCTACTCAAAATGAAAGATCCATCAATATGTTCAAAAAATGTAATTTTGTAGAGGAAGGTCTATTAAAAAAGTATCTGAAAATTGAGAGTAAATTTCAGGATGCTCTAATTGTGGCTTGTTTAAAAAACTAAATAATTTCAGGATTTCTCTCAAAATTTTTTTGAAATCCTCTAGCTTTCACTATTTCATCAATTTCTATTGAAAAAGATTTAAATTGGGAAAAATTTCCATTGAAATTAATTAATTCCTTCTTATATTTGACTAAGAATTTGTCGAAAACACTCACTGCGATATTATCTATCAATTTTTTCTTCAGTTTTTTCTTATCCACCTTACTTTCGCACTTAAAGATTAGATGGAAATGAGATTTGGGCTCGGTATAAAAATAAAATACGCATTTATTCATCTTTAGAGTGTTTAAACTCTCTTTAAATCCGTATTTAGTAAATCGACAAATTTGATCGAAATAACTAGCAATCACTTGGTATTCACCCTCCTTATATGAACTACCACTAAAATTGTGAAAGAATATAGGTACACCCTTGTCATTAAGAATGATAATCTCTTGGATCAATTCTTATCCAAAACTTATATTTATTTCTATCTATATATATCTTTTTATAACAATACTGAAGATTTTGAATTAATTAATATCGTTATTAATACGAAAATAAAGCTTGAAGTTCCTTTTAAAAAAAGAGATAAACAGAAAAATGGGTTTACTACTGATTTATATTTTTAATCAAGTCTACTATTCTCTTATAAATTTCAAGGGATACAATATAATCTTCGCTTTTCAAGGCTTCCATTCCTTGAACATTTAATTTTTTAACTATGTAGTTAGTATCTTCGATTTTGGAATTGATTTTTATCTTTTCTTCGAGGATATCGATATACTTAGCGTAATTTTCTAGGTAGTTTGTTTTACCAATAAATCTGGAAATTTTAATAATTTGGTTAATATTATTTATAGCTTCTTTAAATTGGTTTTGAGATACATTTTGCTTAATATTTCTTTCCAGTTCATTTATATCTCCTTCTAATTTTAGATATTTGCTCTCAGCATCCACAACATATTTCAATTTTGCTTCTAATTTTCGACTATAATCTGAAAAATCCGATTTATGCAGAAGATCTATTTTGGTATTCAGTATGTTTTTTGCCTTATTAAATTCATAATTCTCGGTAAGATTTGAAACTTCTTTGAGATCGTTTTCAACATCCTCATCGAGATCGTATTTTTTTTTTAATTCTAAAAACCTTGCTTGAGTAATTTCCCATTTTCTAAGTACGTTGCTATCTTTCAACTTTTCTAATAACTTTTTTGCTTTATCCAATGTTTCTCCTGCTAGAAGAAGATTGTTTGTATTAACATAACTATTAAATTGAATTTCTAACGGTTCAAGTTGTCTAATTAAATTTAATTGCCTTGTGTGGAATTCGTTCCATAATATTTCGTCTTCTATAAATAAATCTTTCACTCGTTTAAAGGAATTAAGATGCATGTTTTTTCTATAGTCTTTCTCAAATCTCTGCAAAAGATTATGGGCGTCGGCAATCTTATCTTGAGCTAATAATTTCTCATAATCTTCTTTTAAACTTTCAAAATCTTCTCGAACTGCCACAAATTTATGGTCCGATTTAGCTTGTTTATAAAGAGTAGCTATGTGTTCTCCTTCTTCCCTTACAACAGAATAAAGCTTAGCTTCTTCGGCTATATCCATGATTTCTTCTGCAATCTTTATTGCTTCGTCGTAATTTTCCCTCAAATAGTGGTTGTTGGCTATTACTTTCAGTTCATCAATTTTAGAGAGGACATCAATTTTATTCTTACTATCCCCACCTTCATCAGAATTTAACTTCATTCCTGTTCCCCTCTTTGATATTTACCATCAAAGTCTAATTTTTCAACAATTTTTTCAAATATCTCTAAACTATTAGAAATCTCTCCAATATTCATATTTTTAAGTGCAACACTACTTAATTGAGATATTTCGTTAACCAACTCTTCCCTAGTTCTGTTATAAATGTCGTTCATTTGTTTCAATTTGAATTTGATTTTATCATCGAGGAAATGTTGACTCATATCCTTTTTACTTTCAAGAAAATCTCTTATTTCATTTAAATTGTGTTTGCTGAAACTCTTTTCAAACGATTTTATAAAAAGTTCTATCTCCTTAATTATAGGTTCTTGCTCAATTTTTAATCGATATACCATATTTTCATCTTTTAATAATAGTTGCTGAGCTAATGGAATTGTAGAAAGACTGTATTTGTTTTCAAATTTGATTTTAATATCTTCAACCAATTTATGAGCTTTTTGATAATTTTCATCTTTTATTAATTGATCAAATTCCATAGTAGCTTTCTTGCATAAAGATTCAATTTCGTGAAGAGTTTCGCTTGCGCGTGCTCTTGATTGAGCTTCATCAATGAAATTGTATTGATCTTGCTCAAGAGAATCGTCATTGATAGCTTTAGCAAGCGCCACAATTTTCTGAGATATTTTAATAGCATTTTCGAATTCATCTAAGATGAAATATTTGTCCGTTTGGCTTTTTAATCGATTAATTTCGGATAGAACTGGTAGAAGTTTTATTTCTAACCCTCTAATGTTAGATTTTAACGTAGATTCTTCAATTCCAATAACCTCTAAGAATTCTGGAGGTTCCAATCCCGATTCAATAGTTATATTTCTTATAATTTGCAATTCAGGATGTTCCCGCGAAATAGCACTTCGAATTTGAGGAATATGACTTTTTAAGCTCTGTGAAACTCTCTTTCCAATCCAAATATACATCCGTTTTTGATTTGGAATATAGAAAGTTAAAATATTAAAAAGTGTTAAGTTATCTAATATTTTCTCTGGGAGTATTTCCTCAAAGCTACCCGAATAATTTAGCCTAAAAATTTTAATATCAGAACTCATCTCTGCAATCATTTAAGATTCAATACTATTTCAATTTTTTTTAAAGAAAATTAAATGAAAGGAATAATAAAAAAAAGTTTATAAATTTAGTTTTTAGTACAGTTACTTTTTAGGATTTTCAATCGGTTTCTTCACATCCATTTTTGGTTTAAGAGCTGGAGGTGTTTCAGGTTTTCCTTTTAACATTTTAGATGATCTATCCAATTCTTCTTTATATGCCTCATTAAAAGCTTTTTCTCTTTTTTCTATACTTACTTTAGGATCTTTAGCTTTCTCGAGTGTTTTTTGGTATTTTCGGACTTTTCTAACCGGTTTTGGATATTTTAAGTATTTTTGATATGCATAAATGTATCCCATTATTATCAAGGTTGCAGAAATTGCAGCAACTGTTAAGATAAGGATCAATAATGCCTCTCCTGCGGGTCTAATAGCGCTAATTGTTACTTCGTAGTTTTCAAATTCGTAATTATCTCCATAAAAGGCAGTTATCTTAATTTTAAAAGTGCCTTCTGCTATATTTTCGAAAACGATCTCATAGACGCCATTATTATCTCCATCTGTAAGAATTCCGTTCCCAAGATCGCCACTATAAGACACAACTGCGCCTTTAATAAGTCCCCCAAAATCTAAATCGTGTAAAACGATTCTAAGTCTCACATTATCTCCTGGTTTAGCAGTTAGTGTTGAACTACCATCTTCAGTTGTAACATTTGTTAAAATACGCCTAATTTCAATTCGAAGGTCTTCTGATTGGAACATATGATTTTCTTTTTCTGCAGAGATAGCAATTAATCTTACTCCAATATCCAATAGACTTGTGTTGAAAATGTATGAATATTGTTTGTATGTACTATCTTCATTCAAACTATCAGAAATAGCGCCAAACATTTCAACCGTAGCGTTTTCAATGTGATTACCATTTAGGTCAGTATACTTAATAGTTATATTCAAGATTTTATTAATAGCAATATCTATGGAAGGATCACCAGTTTTATCTTCTCCATCTAAATAAACTTCTAATAAGGTTTTTCTCTCAGTTATTTCAGTAATAAAACGGATACTTTGAGGATTATAGTTCGATAGATTGGCTAAAATTGATAAATAATCTACTCCTAACCCTAATTCAGAAGCATTCAACAGAAAGCTATATTGTTCACGAATAGAGTCTTCTATTAACGGTTCTAATAATCCTCCTCCCGTTAGTTTTATTGAAGCTCCACTTAAATGGTTTGATGAAGCATCGTTAAATGTTACTGTAATATTAATTTTCTGCCAGAATTCAATTGAAACTAGGTCATCCTCATTTTTCTTGGTACCATTTATGTATAATTCTAAAAATGAGGCTTTCTCAGTTATAAACACTCTTATCGGAATAGATTGCGGTTGATATCTATCAGCTTCTACGGTAATAATCATAGAATACAACTTATCTGCTTGATATCCGGGACCAGAAGCATTACAAGTTAGTGTGTAAACGCCTTGAGTAATCATAGAAAAGAAAGATTCACCAGCCCAATTAGTAGAAAGATTTGAAGCTACAATACCCATACCGCTATAAACTTCAGTATAGTTAAATTGAATTGTGAAATTCTGCTCAAAAGGAACGCTATCAAGATAATCATTATCAACGACAAGAAGAGTGTTTTTAATGATGTCAATCGTAATGTTTACTTCACTACTCACATAACTAGGAGAATTAGCAAATACGGTTATAGTATTATTACCTGCATTAGGGGCTCCAGTTACATTGAATTCGAAAAAGTAATAACCAGGGCTTATTTCACTGAAATATTGTATTGTTGTTGGATGCGTAAAGTTATATGTATATATATTTGCGTTTTCTATGGCATCAAAGTTTTCTAAATCGGAAAATGTAACTCTTAGGTTTAAAATTGAACCATCAGCTATATTTTCATAATACTCAATGTCGGGGATTAGATTCGAATAATGAGTAACTTGAAATTTCTTAACCATAACTCCAGTTTCGTTTAAACTAAACGACGAATAAGAATTATTCCATGTGATAATCACTTCATATTCTCCAACTTCATACTCTGGTGGTGTTGAGGGTATTTGAAATGGATTAAACTTTACATCTCCATTGGAATCAACTGAAGCAATTTGATTTCTCTCTGTCCATAGCGAGCCATTTGGATACCTTATTTGAAGATGAGCTTTTGTATTTTGAATATAACTTGAAACTTCAGGAGAATTTCTGATTTTTGCTGTTATATTAATGTATTCTCCGCTTAGAAAACTATTATTTGGAACCCAACTCCCAGTTGCATTGTTGAAAATATGTAATTCCTCACAATAATTTGGTGATGTAGCTTCGAATTTCCAAAAGCCATCTGGATTAGGAGAAATTGAATCTATTGGTATTGATAACCTCCCTGGTATTGAATCGTCACACAAGCTTAGAATATTAGTAGATGGATTTTCAGGCTCGAAGACATTTGTTAAAATAACATCTGTTGGATAGTTTAATATCATTTCTGATTCTGAATATCCCGTTGGAATAGCGATAAATCCATAAGTTTCCCAATTTACTGAACTTTCATTTTCCACAGAAAAAACAGTACCTAAGGATCCAACATTAGTTTCATAGTTCGTATCGGGAGTATGTTTCACGCCATACAAATTTAAATTTGTCTTCAGATCCATAATATAAGGACCTAACTCTCCTACATCTGTACTACTAAAATTGGTAAGGATATTTGTAGTTTCCCAATTACCTTCAATTTCAACAATTCCTTTACCCCAATCGATATCTCCTACAGCAGTTTGGTTCATAATCAATCCAACATAGGATGGAAGAACCTCAGCTTCGACATTCAATTCTACATTATCAATGTATATCCTCTGGTAATCATCGTTAACAAAACCAGAAAAATTTCCCCCTCCAACACATTCTAAAACAAGACTTATATCCAATATTGAATTGTTTAGGGGTTCATTTGGAAAAATGTTCGATGAATTGGTCCAAATGGTTTGAGGGATTGAAAAACTATGCCAATTATTTACCCCATATTGTAGTAATGTATAAGTCCCAATTGAATAAACCCTTTTACTATTCAAATATATAGAAAATGCCCACGAATTAAACTGTGCTAAGTGATTTGGATAAAGGTCAAAATTTAAACTACTATCTATTATTTTTCCCCTAGGTATTTGTATTGAACTACTCCACCAGCAGCTATCGTCAGGATCGTATGTACTCCACGGAGGAATATAAGTATCATCATCATCCATTCTTAATTCTAGACAATCACCTAATGTTATATTTGATAAATAATTACCACTCATAGGATTAACACCGTATCCTGTATCATTATATCCAAATGTCCAGTTCTGAAAACTATTAGAAATCCAGGTAGTGTCGTTTTCACCTGATATATCAGATCCATCATGCGCACCGTAATTAAATGTGCCATTATTCCAATTGCGATTATCTGTCAAATCATTAATTTCTGCGCTTAATTTATAGCCGTTCCAACCGCTTCCTAATGGAATATCCACCATATCATATCCTGCTTCACTAAAACCAACAAATAAATCATAATCAGTTCTATTTGCCCAATGAGTTAAATTCCATGGCGCTCCTATCCCACTGAAAGTGTTATCATAAGATAAATCTTGTGCATTTAGCGAGTTTACAGGATTTAGATCGCTTCTTTGAGAATAAGCATTATCGATAACATTTAGGGAGTTAAGACCAATATTCAAGAAGCTAAGCACTGAAAGAGTGACTGTTATTAAACATATTACTGCTAATCGATTTTGTTTTTTCTGATTTGTGGTTCTCATTCTTGATTAGCACCTCCTTTTTTTTCGATATTCTTCGGTACTCTAAGTGATTTCTTCTTTTCTATTTTGTCTATTTGAATGGTGCTTTCTGAGGGTTTGCCTTTAAGAAATTTATTTGCCTTTCCAATTTCATCCTTAAACCTGACATCAAATAAATCTTTACGAGGTGTTATATTAACCTTTGGATCTTTCGTCTTTCGTAGAGTTTTCCCATATTTTCTTACTTTTCTCACTTGTTTAGGATATTGTAGTACTCTTTTATATAATATGAGATAACTAGTTAATGAGATTAAAATAATCGAAGCTGTAATCAAAAGAATTATAAAAATCCAGAAATCATCCGGAGCTCTAGTAACTATAATTGTAATTTCATACCTTTGAAAATCATAAACATCTCCTTTACTAGCGGTTACCGTCAAAGTATACGACCCAACTGGCTTACTTGGTAAAGTGACCTCGTAGATCCCGTTAGAGCCCAAATCTGTGAGGATTCCTTCTCCAAATTGCCATCGATAAGATACATTTGCATTTGTTATCATCCCCCCAAAATCTATATCGAATAACATAACTCGAATTTGAATCTGTCTTCCTGATTGAACTGTAATTATTGATTCTCCAGATTCAGTAGTGATATTTGTTTTTATTCGTTGAACATTGATTCTAAGATTATCAGTTTGAAGCTGAAAGTTTGCTTTTGTAGCAGAAAGAGTAATGACTCTTACTCCAACATCTATTTGAGTCGTATTTAAGATAAAGGAGTATTGTTCATACATTAAATTCTCACTTAATACTTCATTAAAATCGCCAGAAAGTTGGACTAATGCTCCTTGTACGTGTTGATGATTTCTATCTAAATATTTTACCGTAATGTTTAACTCCTGAGTAATAATAATATCTGTTGTTGGATCGTCTGTAACATTAAACCCATCGAATAAGATTTGGATACTTGTCAACTTCTCTATAATTTCTACTATGAATGGGATAGACTGGGGTTCAAAATTAACTAGTTGAGCAAAAATGTTAAGATTTTCTATTCCTTGCCCTAAATCAGTAGCATTTAAAATTACTGTATATTGATTATATAAAACATCTTCGTTTAGCAAGTAAGAAAAAGTCCCACCTGTTATATTTATCGTTGCCCCACTCAATGGATTTGAATAAATGTCTCTAAAAAAGAGTGTAATATTTAGACTTTCTCTCACATCTACCGAATATATATCATTAGGCTGAATTGGGGTATTATTAACTAAAAGGTCCAAGGAAGTTTTTAATTCCGTAATAAAAACTTTTACTTCGATGGATTTAGCTTCATACTGATAAGAGTCTACATAAATACTTAGCGCGTAAAGCTGACCTGCGATGTTTCCTATTGTATTACAAGTTAGATTATAAAATCCTTGAGAAATCCAGATGAATTGGTAATTTCCGGACCAATCGGTTGAAAGAGTTTCAGCATCTACTCCTAAGCCAGAATACTTCTCAGTATAGTTAAGTTGTATCGTAAAATTCTGTTCAAAGGGCACACCACTTATGAAATCATTATCTACCTCAAGTTCCGTTTCTCTTATCAATTTAATTGTTATATTAGCGACTTTATTTAAATAATTAGATGAATTGGCGTAAATCAATAAGGAATTATTCCCTAAGTTTCCTCCTCCTACATTGAATTCTAGAAAATAATAACCCGGACTTATTTCACTTAAATATTGCTTTATGGCTGGATCGGTATAATTATATATATATACCATGGCATTTGTTATTGGGGTACCACTAATTAAATCTGAGAATGATACCTTTAAATTAAATGTGGAATCTTCGATTATGTCTTCATAGAAAGTATTATCTGGAGTAAATTCAGATTCATGGATAATCCTAAACTTTTGAATAATAATCCCCGTCTCATTTAGACCATATCCTGAATGAGTGTTATTCCAAGTTATTATTGCTTCATATTCTCCAACTTCATAGTTCGGAGGATTTAGTGGTATTTGAAATAGATTAAAATACACATTACCGTTGGAATCAACTGAAGCAATTTGACTCTGGTCTGACCAAAGTGTGCCATTTGGGAATCGAATTTGGAGACAAGCTTTTGTATTTTGAATATAGTTCGAAATTTCAGGAGAATTTAAAATTTTTGACGAGATATTTACATAACTTCCGCTTAAAATATTGTTACTTTCGACCCATACTCCCGATGCATTGTTTAAAACAGTCAAATCTTCGCAATAATTCGGAGTAATCGCTTCAAATTTCCAAAATCCATCCGGAGTCGCTGAAATAGTATTTACAGGTATAGATAGAACTCCTTGAGTTGAATCATCGCATTGACTTAGAACATTTATTGCGGGATTCTGAGGTTCATACACAGAGGTGATAATTGAGTCCGTCGGAAAATTTATTTTCATTTCTGTTTCTTCATATCTTGTAGGAACTTCAACTCTGCCATAACATAACCAATTAACATTACTCCCGTTATCGACTTCAAAATTCACACCTACAGATGCTATACTAGTTTCAAAATTACTTTCAGGAGTATTTTTTATCGCATGAAGGTTTAAGTTTGTTTGAAGATCGATAGAAAAAGCACCTAACTCACCCACATCATTGCTACTAAACTTTCCATATATTTTTCCATCAATACTCTGCCATTCACCTCCAATTTCCGCTGTTCCTTTGCCCCAACTAACATCTTGAACACTTGTATTATTAATTTTTAATTCTAGGTCAGAAGGTTGAGCTTCAGCTTTAGTTATCAATTCAATGTTATCGACGATGACTTGTTGGTAATCTGTATTTTCGCCATCTTCGAAACCATAACTTGCACTAGTTGCTGTGTATTCTAAAGCAATTTCGACATTAATTGTAGAATCATTTAATAGGTTTGTTGAATAAACATTGGAAGTGTTTATCCAAAGCCCCTGAGGTGATGTAAAACTGTGCCACTGGTTTTGTCCACGCTGTTTTAAAGTAAATAATCCCTCAGAAAATACTTGGACACCATTTAAATACATTCTGAACTCCCATGAATTAAAACTAATTATGTGAATAGGATTAACTTGGAACTTTAACCAGCTATCTATGACTCTACCTCTTGGAATGTGAATTGTGCTAGACCATGAACATTTATCTCCGGTATCATATCTGTAGCGATCGCCACCAGAACCAGTATGATATGACCCATCCATTCTAAGTTCTAACGAGTCGTGGTTTTGGGTATTGACTGGAGATATTGAGTTTTCATCTAGATAATTTCCAGACATTACATTGTTATAACCTATAGCATCGTTCTCCTTAAAAGTCCAATTTTGGAACTTATTTGCTATATACAATGAATCGTTAGCCCCAGTAGCATATGTATTATTATCGCCAAAATGAAAAGTGCCATTATTCCAATTTCTCGAATCAAATAAATTATTAATTGAAGTTTTTAGGTTTTTACCTGTCCAATCGCTATCTAATGCGATTTCTACAAGGTCATAAGAATTGTTGCCAAAATGAGCTGTTAGGTCATAATCAGTACGATTTGCCCAATGAGTGATATTCCAAGGGGCACCTATACCTTCGTATTCGTTATCAACTGAGATATCATTTCCTTTTGGTTCTACTGAGGGTTCCTCAATATCAATGCCATTTAAATTACCTGGATTGGATTGTAAGTTTGTTACGAATGCGCTAACTGCAATAATACTCAAAAGAGCTAAAAGAGCATATAATTTTTTATTTTTGGTTCGAATAATATTCATATTCTAATGCCTTTTTTTAATAATATTTTTAAAATTCTATAAAAAAAGATTTTAATATGAATAATATGTAACAACCTTCATTTAAATGAATTCAGTTATAACGATATTAATAAATTAGTAATTTGATAAGAACTAAGTATTCTAGAACATAAAAAATAATGTGAAATTAAAAAAAATATTATTTTGGTAATTCTCCTTCTTTTTTATCCAGTAGCTTGTTTCTCATTACTTTTCCATTCACTGGAGCACCTTTTAAAAATTTGTCCGTTTTCTTTAACTCAGTTTTGTAGTCCTTACTAAATGAAGCTTTTTGACTAACAATACCAACTCCAGGAGTTTTTTCACTAGATAACGTTTTTCTATACTTTCTCACCTTTCTTACTGGAACAGGATATTTCAAATATGTCTGGTAAGCAATTAGATAAGCAGCTAACACTGTAGCCCCCATTACTGCGATAATGAATAAACCCACAAATAACCAATTTTCTGATATGGGATCTGGGAAAGTTTCAGTATAAGACACATACAGATAAACATTTTTTATAGAAACAGTTATGTCATTATCTAATTCAAAATCTTCAGCTAGAAAAACTTGGATTGAAAGGGTAAAGTTTTCATAAGGTAACAATATTTCTTCAATATCGTATCCTCCAGGTCTCGCTTCTTGAAAACCACTTGAATCATCATATTCTATTAAGCTTATTGTCTGTTCGAATTTTCTTTCATTAATATATATTCTAATTTGAGAATTTTGGGATGATTCTGTCCAATTTTTATCGATTTTGTAATCGAAATTAAGATTAGCATCAGTAATTTGAACATTAGAACCACTTATCTCTTCCAAATCTTGAGCCCATGAGCCAGAGGTAAATTGATCTATCTTTTTTTCATATGAAAATGTTAAATTAAGAAATTTAAAGCGCATATCGTCCCAATGATCGCGATCTAAGTTAGAATTATTATCTTCACAATACATATAAATTCCTAAAACAATAGTAAAATTATTATGACCAGGATCTACTGCTAAAACATTGTTTAAGGCGTCAATTATTGCTTGCTCTTCAAAAGCTCCAATGAATCCTTCTATATCATATAATAGAAGATTTTCGTTACCTAGCAAACGCGTTTGATTAAAAGCAATTCTGTATGTATTCAACTCATCAATATCCAAAGTAGTTACTTCGACATAAAATTGAGCGTAATCATACGTTTCGAATTGATTTATATATACACTTGGTCTAGCCCATACATCATTTGGAGTATCAATGTCTGGATCGACGCTTGCATTAATTATTGCACTAAATGATAGCGATGTAATAACGTAATCAGACATATCGACGGGCATGCTTACATTTGTTTTCCAATGCATACGCGGTGTATTTTTTGGTTGGCCATCATCCTCTCCTTCCCACCACCAATGGCTGCACCAAGCTCCATCATCATCTATTCCGTAATATGGAACTGAATCACGTTGAGG
>JABXKD010000279.1 GCA_013375475.1 Promethearchaeota archaeon | reverse complement strand
AAACTATACAAAAACTATACAAAAACTATACAAAAACTATAAAAAAAAAAACTATACAAAAACTATACAAAAAAAACTATACAAAAATATATAAAAAAAACTATACAAAAATATATAAAAAAAACTATACAAAAATAAAAAAAATAAAAAAAAAAATAAAAATAAAAAAAAAATAAAAAATAAAAATAAAAAAAATAAAAAAAAATAAAAAAAAATAAAAAAAAATAAAAAATTTAAAATAAAAAATCTAAATTGAAAAAATCAAAATCAAAAAAATGACAAAAAATAAATAACAAAAAAAAGAGAAATTATTTAAAACTTTGTAATAAATTATGTGATTTATATAAACTGAACTCCAATGATAATGTATCAAAATATTTAATAGCTCGACTTGATAAAACAATATACTTTATTGCTAATTTTAATTTGTTTCCAAAGTTCTATAAATTTTAATAAACTGTCTGTAAAATAAGCTAAACCGCCCACATTTTTTTTTTTATACTAT
>JABXKD010000278.1 GCA_013375475.1 Promethearchaeota archaeon | reverse complement strand
ATAAACGTACCAGATGAAAACACTAGAGGTAATGACAGAACACACTACTCCTTTTAAAATTTTAATTGAGGTTCTTAAGGATATGTTACCTGAAGTGAACATCGAGTGTAGATATGAAGTTGATGAGAAGAAAACTAAGAAAAAGAATAAAAAGAATAACAAGAATAAAAAGAATAAAAATAAATCAAAAGATTACTTTATTCGAGGAATGGCGATCGTAGGGGCAGGATTTCCTGTTTTTTATATTGCCTCACTTTTACAAATATTTGTTGGTCTTACCTTGGAAAATTTTACTTATGGTGGTTTAGATCTTCCAGTAGTATTCGCACACAATCCATCCTTACGATTACCAGTTCCAAGTGGTGGAGCTGGTACAGGATTTAGATTAATTGATAGTATTTTATATAATGAACAAATATATTTTTGGGATACTTTAACGCATTTGGTTCTTCCTGTATTTTGCATGACTTTCGTATCTCTATCTAGTATTACCCGACAAACAAGATC
>JABXKD010000277.1 GCA_013375475.1 Promethearchaeota archaeon | reverse complement strand
GAAAGGATATTTTTACATCGAACTGAAAAGGGAAAATATTTTATATAAATATGTACTATGTCCTAATAACTTGTACTTTAACAAATGTTCTAGAGGAAACAAAAATAAATTAACTTCCAGCAGTAAGTTTCAGATTTACTCTGTCTTTTAAACTTTTAACAATTCTATTTTTTTAACTTTTGTTGCTCTTTTTTAGTATTATCTCATATAGGAAAGTTGCGAGGATTATTCCGTTCAGAAAGTCAAATAATAGTTGATTTGTCTTTTTAATATTGTAATTTTTTTATTAAAAAATAAAGAACCAAAATTTATGTCTAAAATTGATTCTTTTAGGGAATATATAAATAGGGGAGATTAGAAAGTAAAATAAAATAAGTACTTCGAAAGTTGATAAAGGCAAACTATCCGAAAGGATAGGACGCAAAGTCATGGGCCTAAAGGAGGGATATTTATGGTTGCCAGACTACCGACTTATTTTTTATTTACACCTGGGTGACTAATGTTTAAAT
>JABXKD010000276.1 GCA_013375475.1 Promethearchaeota archaeon | reverse complement strand
AAAGGGTTTCTCCAATAGATCTGCAAAGGCAATAGTAAATGATTATATCAATTCAAACAAAGAAATTCAGAAAGAAAAATTAAGAGGAGGAGGAGGGAAGATTGTGGTTAGAAGACCATTAACATTAGTATGGTATGGTTTTATGATGGTTGGAGAAGCTGCTGCTCAAGTTTTGCCATCTATGGGATTCGGAACAGGTTCATCTATGAAAGCAGCTAAAATTGCAGCTGAAGTTGCACTAAAAGCTCTTCAGAGAAAAGAACTTTCAATTGATGGATTGTGGGAATACCAAGTAAGATATATAAAAGAGAGAGGAAGAGATGTTGCTGCTCTGGACATGATGAGAAATGGTTTACAACAATTTTCAGAAGAAGAAGCGTCTTTTCTTATCAACAAAGGTATTTTTTCGAAAAATGACTTTGAGAAACTAATTAATGCAAAATATCCTAAAGTAAATATTTTCAAGCAAATAGATTCAATGTTAAAAGGAATTTCAAGACCAAAGTTGATG
>JABXKD010000275.1 GCA_013375475.1 Promethearchaeota archaeon | reverse complement strand
AGGTGTTATGAGTATTAATGATCTAATACAAGAAGGTAATTTAAACTTATGTAAAGCTATTAGACGTATAGACTGGACAAGACTTAGTGAATCAGAAGATCAAGAAAAAACATTAAAATCTTTTTTATCAAAAAGAATTAAAGGTGGTATACGTAGAGCCATTGATAAAAACAGAGGTGATATAAGAATACCAGAACATAAACTTAATGAAATCCGTAAAGATAATGGTAAAGATCATAAAATGGTCGCAATGTTTTTCAATAGTATGTTTTTATCAATTGACGAAAAACCTAAAGACGATGAAGAGTCTATGATCTATCAGATCGCAGATAAATCAGAGCCATATAATATAGGTTTGTTAAACATATATTTAACTGGACTGTTAAAAAAACATCTTGACGATCGCGAGTACGATGTACTAAGATTAAGCTATGGATTAGACTGTGAAAAACATTCAGCAAATAAAATAGCAGAGATTTTAAACATCGAAGGAAGCAGTGCTTATGTACGT
>JABXKD010000274.1 GCA_013375475.1 Promethearchaeota archaeon | reverse complement strand
CCCCTTTTCTTTTATGATGGAAAGAAAAAGTCTCTCCCGTTACCTTCATACAGGTTACAATATTAAATTTTATTAAAATTATAGAAATAAAAATAATTAATTTAAGTGAAATCTTTCACGTGTTATATATCATGTATACAACATAAGTTATAAAAACCCTCTTTTTTTGGGAAAATATATTTTTTAAATTTATAAATCAAGTCTCTGCGTATTGTTTTATAACGGATTCAATGAATTGAACCCCTACTCCACTCCCCTTCTGCTTTTAAATGTAAGGATTCCGGAAGGTTTTTTTAATATTTTATTTAATTTATATAGGGGTGTTTACAATAATAATTATCCCTTTTTCCTTAATAAAAAAACAACTTCCAAAAATTGCACTATCATGGATACTTTTAGGGTTATCTTTAGTGACTCAATATTTTTCTCATATTACGGATTTAACAGGAATAATGATACTTATATTATCTTTATCAATATCTAGTAAATGCAATAGAGATTATATAATTTAT
>JABXKD010000273.1 GCA_013375475.1 Promethearchaeota archaeon | reverse complement strand
ATTCCCAATCTAGTGAGAAATTCACTTGAATTATTACCATTGCCTCCACGTTTAAAATAACAATGACCAATGATTTTTTTAGGTGTTTCTGAAAATCCACTTTTGATAACTTTCTCAAATATCTTGCGATTTAAATCATCAGGATTATACTTAATAAATTGACTTAATCGAGATACGATTTTTTCAACGAGTTGCTCGTAAAAATCGCTTTCATAATAAAGATCTAGATGCAGTTCACCTAGAACTAGTATTTCTTTTAACATGATAGTTCTCCCTCATAAAATAAATCTTTAACGCAGATGGAGGGAATCGAACCCCCGAGCGCTTTCGCGCACCGGCTCTCTATGTCAGCAAAAAACTCTCGAGGCCGGCGTCTTACCAGCTAGGCTACATCTGCTTAAATGTGAAATTATATAAAACTACTATTAATTTTAAAATGGAATAGATATAAATTTCTTTCCTTTTTAAGGTTAAGAGAAACTAGTTATTTCGATACTGGAACATAGATTTTT
>JABXKD010000272.1 GCA_013375475.1 Promethearchaeota archaeon | reverse complement strand
TCAGTTTTCTTGAGGCAGGGTGCTCGGGAAATCATGGCCGGGTTTTTGATTTTCCCCCGCTTATCTCCCGTCCAGTGTGGTGCCATGACTGTAATCGGGGTTAGTACCCTACCCCACAAAGGAGGTGGAGGCCTATGGAACAAAGTTTTAAGTGAGGGTGTGGTGGAGGAATAATACCAAAAATAAGGAGGTAAAACTGGTGAAAAAGAATATTCTCTGGTTGATGCTTAGCTGGCTGATAGTGGCCGCTTTAGTGCTGGCCTCTTGCGGTGAAGCAGCACCAGGAGAACAAGAAGAAGAAGAGGAGGAGGAGGAAGAAGAAGAAGAGGAAGTAGGAGATGCGCCACAATATGGCGGGACACTTACCTTTGCTGATAGGTATCTCTATGAGCCAAAAAATTGGGATGCCACTACGGGTGCTTGGATGGCCTCCGTTCATTTTTACCCCTATTTATCGTTTCTGGTATTAGGAGACACCGGGACCTATGGGCCAGGAGGCACCAATGAGTATGCT
>JABXKD010000271.1 GCA_013375475.1 Promethearchaeota archaeon | reverse complement strand
TCTATAAATGTTGAACCTACATCTGAACCAAAATGGTGTTTCATTTTATCCATTATAATAACATATCGTTTTCCTTTTCTATCTGATTTTTTTAATATATACTTTTCCTTCATTAATTATATTACAGAAAAAAAAATATATAAACTGTCTATCATTTACATGTTATTATTGAATTCTTCGTTTGTATAAAAAATCTGGTGAAATAACTTGAGTTCCATATATAAAAGTATTATTAACATTTGATTGAGTTAAATAATCTTTTGGGTCTCCTATAGGTTTATTTCCCATTTTAGTTAAAGTTCTTTCCATAGGTCTTGTTCCTGTTGCACCTGAACCTCCATCTGATTCTCTATATATTTTTATAACTGGTGTTCTACTAAATCTATCCATATATATTATAACTAAATATTTTATTTTTTTATATTTTTTTATTTTTGATTACAATTTCATATATTAAATTTATTTAACACTGTAACAGCGACCATCGAAAGTGAAATGGAAGGAAACATTATGA
>JABXKD010000270.1 GCA_013375475.1 Promethearchaeota archaeon | reverse complement strand
AAGGCACTATCGAGAACGTCCTTATTAAAATGAGGCGAGTATTTGCTGTAAGGACTGGATCGGACATCGGCTATGGTGGAAAGCCGATGTGCCAAAAGTAACTCGATGAAATGGTCAAGAGAGTGATTTGAGTGCCCTATGGTGAATAGCTCTTTCATTCTAATAGGCCTTTTGTTCTATTCTTGTCGCTCCATTCACGGCTAACATAATATTGTCCAACACTTTTTGTTGCCCATTTAGCTGCTGCTTTGGTTCAATTTTCATATCTCTAATTTCGCTGCACTCTTCACGATGTCCACATCACGCATTTAGTCACAGAAAATAACACAAAAGAATGGAAAAGGCAAAGAAACATCAATTTATTATTTATTATTGGTTATCTGCTATTTTTTGAGATTGCCACGTCGCTTCGCTCCTCGCAATGACATCGAGTATCGAGACTCCAGCATCGAGCGACGATACACGTTACCCCCGATGTTTCGACATCTTGAAACAAAACCGGGGGGTGACTACG